>VGPF01000001.1 GCA_016875535.1 Chloroflexota bacterium | reverse complement strand
ACTTCATCTCAACGTTGTCTCCTTTTGATAACTCGTCTAGTTCGCTTGCAAAACTTCCGCAGCTAGGCCGCCGTCGCCTCGCTGGCGCAGGTGCGGCACCGTCCGTAGAGCTCCACGGTGTGGCGCTCGACCTCAAAGCCTTGGGCGGAGGCCTTCTCCTTCAACATGCCCTGGAAGTCACAGTTCAGGAGGTCCTGGGACTGGCCGCAATAGGTGCAGATCAGGTGATGATGGTGCCCCTTGTGGCTCACCTGATAGTGCAGCTCGCCGTCCTCCATAAGAACCCGGCAGAGGAATCCCATCTCCACCAAGAGCTTGATGTTGCGATAGACCGTGGCCCGCCCCACGCGCGGCAGGGCTTCGCAGAGCAACTCCGCCGTGAAGTGGCTGCCCTGCTGGGCCACCGCGCGCGCCACATCCTCCCGCGTCCCGGTAAGGCGGTAGCCCTTCTCCTCCAGGCGCCTAAGGGACTCTTCGACGAGCGGGTGGTGTGCCTTGGCAGGCATAAGTGAGACCTCGTCTCAAATTGTACAGGGCGCGTCAAGGGCGTCTGCCTCTGCGCTATAATCCTCCCGCCTTCAGGAGGCCCCCAATGCCCGTCTCCCATGCCGCCCTCGACCGCGTCTTTAACCCACAGACCGTCGTCGTTTTTGGCGATAAGAAGGCCGCCAACTACCTGTGGCTCTCCAGCCAGAAGCAGTTCAAGGGCAATGTCTACTCCGTCCAGATAGACCCGAACGAGATCCCCGGCATAGAGGCCATGGGCATCCGGAACTTCAAGAGCCTGGCCGAAGTTCCCGGCCCGGTGGACTATGGCATCATCGCCGTCCCGCGCTCCGTGGCCCCGCGCATCCTGGCCGATTGCATCACCCACAAGGTCGGCGGCGTCACCATGTTCACCGCCGGCTTCGCCGAGACCCACACGGCCGACGGCATGGAGATGCAGAGCAAGGTCCTTGGCATGGCCAGGCAATCGGGCATGGTCCTCATCGGCCCCAACTGCATGGGCATCTATAACCCGGGCGCGGGGCTCTGCTTCTCTCCAGGCCAGCCCGTCTATGAAGGCGGTAATATCGCCTTCTGCAGCCAGAGCGGCTCCCACGGCATCTCCGTCTCCCTCGCCGCGCCGGAGCTCGGCTTAAAGATCAGCAAGATGGTCAGCTTCGGCAACGGCATCGTGCTGGAGAACGCCGACTTCCTGGAGTACATGGCCCAGGACGCCCAAACGCAGGTTATCGTCATGTATGTGGAAGGCCTCAAGGACGGCAGGCGCTTCTTCAAGCTCCTCCGGGAGACGACGGCAAAGAAGCCCGTCATCATCTGGAAGGGCGGCCAGACGGAGGAGGGCAAGCGCGCCACTTCGTCTCACACCGCCTCCCTCGCCGAATCCCTAGCCGTCTGGGAGGCCGCCTGCAGGCAGACGGGCGCGATCCTGGTCCGGAACCTGGAAGAGGCCCTGGATACGGCAAAGGCCCTGGTGAAGCTGCCGCCCTTCACGGGAAGCGGCTGCGGCCTCATGGGCGGCGCAGGCGGCCAGTCCGTCTCCATCACGGACGCCTTCGCGCACGCGGGCATGGGCGTCCCGGCCCTCTCCCAGCAGTCCTATAAGCGCCTCGGCGAATTCTTCAGCCTCGTCGGCGCCAGCTTCAGCAACCCGATAGACCTGGGCACCAACCGCAAAGAGCTCGATACGATCCTGGACATCCTCACCGACGACCCGGTTATTGACGTCATCGTCATGCAGGTGCCCATCCTCAGCTTCCGCGGCGCGGCCGGCATGGCCGATGCGCAGATTGACGCTATGGCGAAGTTGAAGGAGCGCGGCGGGAAGAAGCCGCTGGTCGGCGTCACCGTCTCGCCCAAGCCCGTTGCCGATGCCGAGCTCATCAAGACGATTTCAAGCCGTTTCGAAGCAGGAGGCGTCCCCAGCTTCCCCTCGTATGACCGTGCCGCGCGCGCGCTGAAGAACGCTGTCTGGTACCACCGGTTCAAAGCAAGGCAGGACTAGCCTTCCTATCGCCTTCTGTTGACCTCGCATTGACACCCCTTTGCCACGGGCCTATAGTGGGTTTGTTGCACGCGGGAGCTTGGGTATCCAGGCTGAGAGGTCCGCCTAAGGCGGACGACCGCTAGAACCTGATCTGGGTAATGCCAGCGCAGGGATCATAGGCCACCTCTCAAAACACCGCTCGCGAGCGGTGTTTTCTTTTGTGCGGAGGAGGCCTGTATGGATAGAGATCTAGTCATCGCGGGGAAGCGCCTGCGCTCTCGGCTCATGGTGGGCACCGGCAAGTACCGCACCATGGACGAGATGGTCCGAGCCATCGAAGCCTCCGGCGCGGAGATGGTCACCGTCGCCCTCAAGCGCATAGACTTCTCCGCCGGCGAGCGCACCATCCTGGACTACATAGATTGGAAGCGCTATGCCATCCTGCCCAACACGGCGGGCTGCAAGACGGCCGAAGAGGCCATCTACACGGCTCGGCTTGCCCGCAGCATGGGCCTCTCCGATTGGGTGAAGCTGGAGGTCATCCCCGACCCAAAGTACCTCCTGCCCGATCCCATCGGCACCCTTGAAGCGGCCAAGGTCCTGGTGAAGGAAGGCTTCGTCGTCCTGCCGTACATCAACACGGATCCGGTCCTTGCCAAGCGCCTCGAGGAGATCGGCACCGCCACCGTGATGCCCCTTGCCTCGCCCATCGGCTCCGGCCAAGGCATAATCACCTTCGAGCAGATCAAGATCATCATCGAGCAGGCCAAGGTCCCCGTCGTTGTGGACGCCGGCCTCGGCGCGCCCTCGGACGCCGCCCTCGCCATGGAGATCGGCGCCGATGCGGTGCTCATCAACTCCGCCATCGCCCTCGCCGGAGACCCCGTCGCCATGGGCGAGGCCATGAAGCTCGGCGTCGAGGCAGGTCGCAAGGCCTACTTCGCCGGGCGCATGCCCAAAAAGGCCTACGCCTCCGCCTCCAGCCCCCAGGAGGAAGTGCCCGCATGGTCCATTCGCAAGTAGCCCCGCTCTGCCTCGTCACCGATCGCTCGCTCTGCAGCGTTGACCTGCTGCCCGAGAAGATCGCGGCGGCCGTCGCAGGCGGCGTCACCATGGTCCAGGTGCGCGAGAAGGACCTGCCCGGCGGCGAACTCTTTGCCCTGGCAAGGGCCGTCAAGGCGCGCATCGCGGGCCGCGCCCTCCTCATCGTCAACGAGCGCGTGGATCTCGCCATTGCCGCCGGGGCCGATGGCGTCCACCTGGCGGAGGCCTCCATGCCCACTGTGGAGGCCCGCCGCGTCGCCGGGGCTAATCTGCTCATCGGCCGCTCCGTCCACAGCGTGGATGCCGCGCGCACCGCCGAGGCGCAAGGCGCCGACTATCTCATCGTCGGCACGCTGTATGAGACGCGCTCCAAGCCGGGCAAGACGCCCGAAGGCCTCGCGCTCATGCGCGAAATCTCCCGCGCCGTGCGCATCCCGTGCCTGGGCATCGGCGGCGTCACGGCGCACAACGCGCCCGAGGTGCTGAAGGCGGGCGCGAAAGGCGTCGCCGTCGTCTCCGCCATCCTGAGTGCCTACGATGCCCAGCGCGCCGCCAGGGAGCTGCGACTGGCCGTAGCGCCGCTAAAGGCGGCAAAGTGAGCGCCGCGATGATCACGCTGACCGTCAACGGCAAGCCCCAAACCCTCGAGCATTCCATGGGCCTCATCGCCTACCTCGAAGCGAAGGGCGTCCTGGGGAAGCGCATCGCCGTCGGCATCAACGGCCAGGTCGTCCACAAGGACCAATGGGCCGGCGTCACACTTCGCGCAGGCGATGTGGTGGACATCGTGCAGATGGTCGGCGGCGGGTAGCGTCACATGGCACACGCCCCGAGGAAATCTTCCATGACACCATCCTCTGAAGTCATCATCGTCGGCGGCGGCGTCATCGGCTGCGGCATCGCCTACGAGCTGGCCGGGCGCAAGGTTCGCGTTACGCTCCTGGAACAGCGCCAGCTCGGCTCGGGGGCCACCTACGCCTCCGCAGGCATGCTCGCGCCCCTCTCCGACAGCATGTGCGACGACGCGCTTATCGAACTCGGCTTCGGCAGTTTCGCCATCTACAAGCCCTTCCTTGAGGAGGCGGAGGAGATCGCCCGCCTCTCCGCCGAATGCCTTCCCTCAGGGATCCTGCGCATCGCCAAGACTGAGGAGGAGGAGCGCCGCCTGCGCGCCCTCGCCGATTTCGGCAACGAGCGCGGCCTGCGCGTCGAGTGGGTGAGCGCAAAGCATGCCCAAAGCCTCGAGCCGCTCCTTTCGCCGGCCATCCGCGGCGCCGCCTACTCTCCAGGCGAGCCGCAGTTGAGCGCCTCGCGCCTCGTGGAAGTCCTGCGCAGGGCGGCCATCGCCCGCGGCGCGCGCTTCCGCGAAGAGACGCCCGTCGTCGGCCTGATGAAGCGCGGCGTGAAGGTCACCGGGGTGCGCACGCCCCAGGAGACGCTCTCCGCCGATGCCGTCGTCCTCGCCACCGGCGCGTGGGGCCGCGCGGCAAGCCAGTGGCTCGGCTATGACGTGCCTGTGGCCCCCGTGCGCGGGCAGGTCGTCTACGTCAACAAGCTTCCTCGCCCCCTTTCCCGCACCGTCCTCCACGCCGAGGCCTACGCCGTTCCCAAGGGCGATAGCACAACCCTGGTTGGCACCACCCTTGAGCACGATGCAGGCTACGAACAGCAAGTCACTGTCAAAGGCGTGGCGACGATGCTCACCAACATCCAGTCCCTTCTTCCCTCCGTGGGCGCGACGACCATCCATCATTCGCGCGCTGGCCTCCGCCCTCGCAACGTCGCCGACGACCTTCCCATCCTCGGCCCCGCCCCAGGGAACGATGGCGCGACCCTAGCCTTGGGCCATTATCGCAGCGGCATCCTCCTCGCACCCATCACCGCGCGCCTCATCGCCGATATCGTCACCACCGGTAAAACGAAGGGTGGCCTGGGCAAATTCAGCGCCGCCAGGCTCGCCAAGTCGCGAAGGTAGGCCTATGGCTGCCAGGGGCACGTTGGACTACAGCCTCTACGTCATCACCGACCGCGCGCTCGCAAGGGGCCGCAGTCACCTGGAGGTCGCCGAAGCGGCGATCGCAGGCGGCGCGAACGTCATTCAGCTTCGCGATAAGGAGGCCTCGTCCCTGGAGCTCTACCGCACGGGCCTCAGCATCAGGAAGATCGCCTCCCGCGCAGGCGCCCTCTTCATCATGAACGATCGCGCCGATATCGCCCTCGCCGTGAACGCTGATGGCGTGCACCTGGGCCAGGACGACCTGCCGCTCCCGTCGGCTCGCAGGCTCCTTGGGCCGGAGAAGATCATCGGCGTCTCCGTCGAAAATCCCGAGCAGGTCGCGATAGCCGAAAGCCAAGGAGCGAGCTATGTCGCCATCGGCCCTATCTATGAGGCGCGCAACAGCAAGACCGATGCCGGCCCGCCCGTCGGCCCCCAGGCCATAGCCGCCATCCGCAGGATGACGCGATTGCCCATCATCGCCATCGGCGGCATCAAGGCGCACCACATCGCCGAAGTCATCGGCGCCGGCGCGGATAGCGTCGCCGTCATCTCCGCAGTCGTCTCCGCGCCCGATGTGAAGTCCGCGGCAGCGGACCTCCGACAGCGCATCAGCTCGGCGAGGCGCGCCTATGTCTAACAAATCGAACTCCTTATCCTCCTCTCCCTTGATGGGAGAGGACAGGGAGAGGGTGCTTCCCTTCCGTCACTCACAGAGTCTGCGCTATGCCTAGTCATCCTATTGAAAAGAAAACCGTCGGCGCCCTCGGCGAATTCGGCCTCATCGCGCGCATCGCCGGAGGCAACCCCAAGGCCGCCGGGCGCCTCGTCCTCGGCATCGGCGATGACTGCGCCGCCTTCCGCCAGGACTCCGGCAAGCTCCTCCTCGCCACCTGCGATATCCAAGTGGAAGGCCGCCACTTCGTGAAAGAACGCTCCTCCGCGCGCGACCTCGGCCTCCGCTGCGCCGCCGTGAACCTGAGCGACATCGCCGCCATGGGTGGCACGGCGCTTTATGCCCTCATCTCCCTCGGCCTGCCGCCGCAGACGCCCACCGCCTGGGTGGACGGCCTCTACAAGGGCCTCCGCGAAGGCTTGGGGCGCTTCGGCGCGGCGATCATCGGCGGCAACATCACCAGCAGCGCCATGCTCATCATAGACATCACCCTCCTGGGCGAAATGGCTGAAGTCGAGCTGCTGCGCCGCGGCGCGGCCAAGCCCGGCGAGGCCATCCTTGTCACCGGTACCGTAGGCGCATCCGCCATGGGCCGTATCGCCCTGGAACGCCGCCTGCGCCCCTCAAAGGCCATCGCGCCCCTGGCGAAGGCCCACCGCACGCCGACCCCGCGCATACGCGAAGGGCGCGTCATCGCCTCCTCAGGACTCGCCACGGCGATGATTGACGTGAGCGATGGCCTGGCTGGCGATCTCGGCCACATCTGCGAGACGAGCGGCATCGGCGCATCGCTCGATGCCTCGGCCCTCCCGATCGCTCCCGCCACCCGCTCCATCGCGCGATCCCTGCGATTGGACCCGCTCGCCATCGCCCTCCACGGCGGCGAGGACTACGAACTGCTCTTCACCTGCCCCAAGGAGCAGGCCCGGAACCTCACCGAACGCGTTCGGCGAGAGACGGGCACGCCGGTGGCTCTCATCGGCGAGACGACGTCCGCACAAGGCATCCTCCTGCGCCACGCCGACGGCAGGCGCGAGCATGTTGAGCCCACAGGGTGGGACCATTTCGCCAAGCAACGAGCGAAAAGAAAGGCCTCATGAGTCCCCGGAAGCCTCAGCCCATAAGGCGCGCGCTCACCATCGCCGGCTCCGATAGCGGGGGCGGCGCAGGCATCCAGGCCGACCTGAAGACCTTCACGGCCTTCGGCGTCTACGGCATGAGCGCCCTTACCGCCGTCACGGCGCAGAACACCCTGGGCGTCCAAGATGCCCTTGAGCTTCCCCTGCCGCTCATCGAAAAGCAGGTGCGCAGCGTCGTGAGCGATATCGGACTAGACGCCGCAAAGACCGGCATGCTCTCCTCAAGCGCCGTCGTGCGCCTCGTCGCCTCACTGGTGAAGGAACTGCGCATCCCCAACCTCGTCGTTGACCCGGTGATGATCGCCAAAGGCGGCCATCCCCTCCTGACCGAAGAGGCCCGCGCCACCGTTCGCAAGCATCTTCTGCCCCTTGCTGCCGTCGTCACGCCGAATACCCATGAGGCGGCGGCCCTCACCGGTCTGCGTGTGGAAACGCCTGAAGAGATGCGTCGCGCTGCAAAAGAGCTACTCTCCTCAGGCGCGCAGTGGGTCGTCGTCAAAGGCGGTCACGCCGACTCCCAAGACGCCATTGACGTCGTCTATGACGGCAAGTCCTTCACGGAGCTTCGCTCCAGGCGCATCGAAACAAAGAGCACCCACGGCACAGGCTGCACCTTCTCCGCCGCCATCACCGCCGGGCTGGCGAAAGGCATGCGCCCGCCTCTCGCGATCACACGGGCCAAGTCCTTCGTCACCCAGGCCATCGCCGGCGCCGCGCCGCTCGGGCAAGGCCACGGGCCGACGAACCACCTCGTAGGGACGACGAGCACATGGCGATGACGACTCCCCTGCTGCAGGTTCATGGCGTCAGCAAGACCTTCGTCGAAAAGACGCGGGAGCTGCCGACGCTTCGCAATGTCAGCATCTCGGTCCGCCAGGGGGAATTCGTCTCCATCATCGGGCCGAGCGGCTGCGGCAAAAGCACGCTGCTCGGCGTCATCGCCGGGCTCATCCCGCCCGATGAGGGGCGCGTTCTCCTGAACAGCGCGGTCGTCACGGGCCAGGTCGGCCTTGCAGGCTACATGCCGCAGAAAGACCTCCTCGTTCCCTGGCGCACCGTCCTCGATAACGTCATCCTTGCGCAGGAGATCGCAGGCGTCCCTCGAGCCGAAGCCCGCGCCAAAGCGCGGCCCCTCCTCGAGGAGTTCGGCCTCGGCCCCTTCGCCTCGGCCCATCCCCACACCCTCTCCGGCGGCATGCGCCAGCGCGCCGCCTTCCTCCGCACCGTCCTCTTTGAAAAAGAGCTGCTCCTCCTAGACGAGCCCTTCGGCGCGCTCGACTCCCTCACCCGCTCGGCGATGCACCAGTGGCTCCTAAGCCTCTGGGAGCGCCTCGGCAAGACCGTCGTCCTCGTCACCCATGACATGGACGAGGCCTTGCTCCTCTCCGACCGCATCTACGTCATGACGCCCCTCCCCGGCCAGGTGAGGAGCGAGCTTGCCGTCACCCTGCCGCGCCCGCGCCGCTATGACCTTGTGCTGACCCAGGACTTCATCGCACGCAAGGCGGCGCTCCTTGCCGCCCTCCGCGATGGCGCCGCCCTGGCGGGTGCCGCATGAGCGCCGTCCACAACGCCGTTGCCAAGTCCCGCGCTCCCGGTGGAGCCGCGCGCCGCCCCTCGCCGCTGGCATCGGCGGCAGGTGGCTACGTGCTCTCGCTTCTCCTGGGCCTCATCGCCATCGCCGTCTGGCAGGCCGTCGCCGATTTCTCATCGCTCAAGCAGTGGCTCTTGCCGTCTCCCTGGGAAGTCATCCAGGCCTTCGCCGAAAGCCCCGGCCTCATCATGCGGCACGCCGCCGTGACCGCGGAGGAGGCGCTCATCGGCTTTGCCGTCGCCCTCGCCGTCGGCGCGGCGCTCGCCGTCGCCATCTCCCAGTCGCGCCTCGCCGAACGGGCCCTCTACCCCTACGTCGTCGCCTCCCAGGCGGTCCCCGTCATCGCCATCGCGCCCGTCCTCGTCGTCTGGTTCGGCTTCAGCCTCATGCCCAAGATCATCGTCATCGTCCTCATCACCTTCTTTCCTATCACCATCAACATGGTGGACGGCATCCGCAGCGTGGACCCCGACCTCGTCAGCCTCATGCGCTCCATGGGCGCGACGCGCTGGCAGGTCTTCAAGCTCGTGCAGATGCCGTCGGCGCTCCCCTATTTCTTCTCCGGCGCCAAGGTCGCAGCCGCCGTCAGCGTTATCGGCGCTATCTTCGGCGAATGGGTCGGCGCGAACGAAGGCTTGGGCTACTTCCTCAAATATTCCTCGGCCCAGTTCCTTACGGCCCGCGTCTTCGCCTCCATCGTCGTTCTCGCCCTCATGGGCCTCATCCTCTTCTCCGCAGTCGCCTTCGTCGAGCGCAAGGCTCTCCCCTGGGCCAAACGCCCATCTGCCCAAAACTAAGAACGGAGCTTCCAATGAAAAAGTTCTTGCTCGCCACCGCTGTCGCCCTCTTCCTCATGGCCGCCCTGCTCATGACCGCCTGCGGTGGAGACGACAAAGACAAATTGACCGTCATCCTCGATTGGTTCCCCAACGCCGATCACGCCGGCCTCTACGCGGCTGAGGCCCAGGGCTACTTCAAGGAAGAGGGGCTCAAAGTGAAGCTCCAGGCCCCCGGCAATCCGGAGGACCCGCCGAAGTTCGTTGCCGCTAACCGCGCCGATATCGCCATCAGCTACGAGCCCGCCGTCATCCTCGCCCGCGCCGAGGGCCTGCCCATCACCGCCATCGGCTCCATCGTGCCGACGCCCCTCAACTCGATCCAGGTGCTGAGAAGCTCGGGCATCGCCAGTCCGGCCCAGCTCGGCGGCAAGAAGATCGGCTTCACAGGCATCCCCACGGAAGAGGTCTACCTCAAAGCCGTCCTCAGCAAGGCCGGAGTCAACCCATCCAGCGTAACCATGATTAACGTAGGCTTTGAGTTGAGCAAGGCCCTCATCAGCAAGCAGGTTGACGCCATCATCGGCGGCTACTGGAACGTGGAGGCCGTGCTCGCCGAGATGGAAGGCCACCCGGTGAATGTCTTCAAACTTCAGGACTGGGGCGTGCCCGAGTTCAACGAGCTCGTCTTCGTCGTCAATGAAAAGCGTGCCAGGGGCGCCGACGAAAACCTGCGCAAGTTCCTGCGCGCCGTGGCCAAGGGTCACGCCTATGCAGTGCAGAACCCGGACGCCGCCATCAATGCCGTCGTCAAGGCCAGCCAGGAGTCCGACCGCGAGCTGGTGACGCGCGGCGTGCGCCTCCTCGTGCCGCTCTGGCGATCGGCGCCACAGCCCTTCGGCCTCATGGACGAGGCGAAGTGGCGCAGCTTCATCCAGTTCCTCGTGGACAATAAGATTGTCGAAAAGCCCGTCGCGATTGACGGCACGATGACGAACAAGTTCCTCCAGTGACGCCGATGCCTCGCTTCAAGCTGCCTCTCGCTCTGCTTCTCGCCGGGCTGGCCCTCGCCGCCTGCGAGAGCGCTTCACCATTGCCGACGGCAACGCAGACGCGCCCTCCCCCCTCGACGAACACGCCTATCGCCTCGCCAACCGCGCCACCTTCGCCTACCTCCGCCGCCACGCCAACGGCGACAGCCGTCCAGGGGCCGGTGGTCACCGTTGGCGCCGCCTCATTTCGCGTGGACGTCGCCCGTACCTTCGATGAGAAGGCCAAAGGCCTCTCAGGCCGTCCACAGCTTGCGCCGTCCACAGGCATGATTTTCCCCTATGAGGAAGACGCCCTCTACACTTTCTGGATGAAGGGGATGCTCATCCCCCTCGATTTCGTGTGGATAGACGGCAAGTGCGCTGTCGCCGATCTCACTGCCAACGTCCCGCCGCCGCGCGACCCGAATCAGGCCACAGGCCTGCCCGTCTATAGCCCCTCGCGACCTGTTCGCTACATCCTGGAAATCAACGCCGGCGATGTCGCCGCTAAAGGGATCGGAATCGGCGATGCAGTGCGCTTCTCCGGCTTCACCGTCGCCGTGCCGGGCTGCCCGTAGCACCGGTGCCCGGGTAGGGACGGCCTAAGGCCGTCCCGGCTTACTACACGCCCGCTTCCAGCTGATAGTTCATCGTGTAGAGCTTGTGATAAAGCCCCCCCTCCGCCAAGAGCTCCTGGTGCGATCCCATCTCCGCGATGCGCCCCTTCTCCAGCACCACGATGCGGTCCGCGCCTCGTATCGTCGAAAGCCGGTGCGCGATAACGACCGACGTTCTGCCCTTCAACAGCCGGCCTAGGGCCGTTTGGATCAACGCCTCCGTGTGCGTGTCAATGTTCGCCGTCGCCTCATCCAGCATCAGGATGCGCGGATCGGCCAGGAGCGCCCGCGCGAAACTCAGGAGCTGCCGCTGCCCCACGCTCAAGTTGCCGCCGCGCTCCGCAAGCACTGTGTCATAGCCCTTCGGCAGCCTCATGATGAAATCGTGCGCCCCCACGGTCCGCGCCGCTTGCTCCACCTCGGCATCCGTCGCCTCCAGGCGGCCGTAGCGGATATTCTCCCGCACCGTCGCCGAGAAGAGGTACGGGTCCTGCAGCACCATGCCGATCTGCTTGGCGAGCGAGCGCATCGTCACCTGGCGCACGTCGTGCCCGTCAATCGTGATGCGCCCCTTAGTCGCCTCATAGAACCGCGCGATCAGCGCCGTCACCGTCGTCTTGCCCGCGCCCGTCAGCCCCACCAGCGCGATCGTCTCGCCCGGCTTGATGTGCAGGTTGATAGCCTGCAGCACCCATATATCCGGCACATAGCTGTGGCTCACGCCCTCGAAGCGGATCTCGCCCTTCACCTGGGAAAGCTCCGTCGCGCCAGGCGCATCCGTGATTTCCGGCCTCGTGTCCAGCACCTCAAAGATGCGCGTCCCGGAGGCCATGGCCCGCTGGAGTTCCGTGTACTGCATCGTCAGGTTGCGGATCGGGTCGAAGAAGCGCTGGATGTAGAGGGCGAAGGCGACGAGGACGCTCAGCTGGAGCTTCGTGTGCAGCACCTGGTTGCCGCCGTACATGATCACCACGGCCAGCGCCACTGCCATCAGGACTTCCACCAGCGGCAGGACCACCGACGACATCCGCCCTGCGTCCAGATTCGCCGTCAGGTGGCTCCTGTTGATGGCGTCGAACCGGCGGCGGTTCTCGTCCTGCCGATTCAGGCTCTGGATGACGCGCACGCCGGAGATATTCTCCTGCAGGCCCGCGTTCACCACGGAGATCGCCTGGCGCACGCGGATGAAACTATTCCGCGCGCGAAGCTGCCACCGCATCAGGGCGCAGATGAGCACCGGCGCAACCGCAAGCGTCAGCAGGGCCAATTGCCAGTCCAGGAGAAACATCGCCGCTGCGATACCCGCGAGGCTGAACAACTCGGAGACGCTCAGGACGCCGCTGGAGAGGAACTCCTGCAGCGTCTGCACGTCGTTCTGCACCCGAGACATGATCCGTCCGACCTCGTTCTTGTCATAGAACCCCAGCGAGAGGCGGTGCAGGTGCTGGAACATCTGCGTCCGCAGGGTGTACAGCACGCCCTGGCTGATCTGCGCCATCACCACCAACTGCACGTAGTTCGCCGCCCATCCGGCAAGGGCCACCGCCGTGAAGGCGATCACGATGGCGTTCAGCCCGCGCCCGTCGCTCGCCGTCACCTCATTGATCCCCGCGCCCACAAGCCACGGCACGGCCACGATGGACCCGGTGTAGAGCAGCGTCGAGATCGTGGCGACCAGCATCTTTCCCCTGTACGGGCCCAGGTAGCGGAAGAGCCTTGTCACGACCTTATGGTCATACGGCTTCCCCAGCGTCTCGTCGTCGCCGTCGCCCAGCCGCCCCATCATCCCGTGCCCGTGGCGGTGTCCGTGGCCATGCCCCGTGCCGCCGCCGTGGTGCATCATCGCCGCGCCTCTGCAGGCGCGCCCAACGCGCCCGCCTCTTCCTGGGGGCGCAGCTGCAGTTCGTAGATCTCCCGGTAGAGCCCCACCTCGCGCAGGAGCGATTCGTGGGTGCCCCGCTGGAGGATGCGCCCGTCCTTCAACACCAGGATCAGGTTCGCGTGCTTCAGCGTGGAAAGGCGCTGCGCGATGACGAATGTTGTGCGCCCCTGCATCAGGCGGTTCAGCGCCTCCCGTATCTCGAACTCCGTCTTCGTGTCCACGCTGGAAGTCGAATCGTCCAGCACGATGATGCGCGGATCCGTCAGCAGCGTCCGCGCGATGGCTACCCGCTGCTTCTGGCCGCCGGAGAGTGTGATGCCGCGCTCGCCCACCCAGGTGTCATAGCCCTGCGGCAGGCTCATGATGAAATCGTGGAGGCGTGCGATCTTCGCCGCCCACTCCACCTGCTCTCGCGTCGCCTTCTGCGCGCCGTACGCGATGTTGTCCCGCGCCGTCGCCGAGAAAAGGAAGATATCCTGTTGCACCACGCCTACCGTGCGCCGCAGCGATTCCAGCGTCACATCGCGCACGTCCGTCCCGTCTATCGTGATGCGCCCGGCCGTCACGTCGTAAAACCTGGGCAGGAGCTGCACCAGCGTCGTCTTGCCGGAGCCCGTCGCTCCCAGGAGCGCGACCACTTCTCCCGGCTTCGCCTCGACCGAAACGTCGCGCAGCAGCGGCGCCGTCGCTTCGTAATCGAACGAGACACGCTCAAAGGCGATGTGCCCTTTCACATCCTTCAGCTCCACCGCGCCCGGCCGCTCTTCCACCGGCGATTTCGCGTCCAAGATCTCGAAGATGCGGTCGCCGGAGGAGATCGCGCGCGCCACCAGGTTGATCAGGAAGCCCGTGATGCGCACCGGCATCTGCAGCATCGCCATGTAAAGGATGAATTGCGTCAGCTCGCCCGGCGTCAGCTTGCCGTCAATGATCTGGTGGCCGCCGTACCACAGCATCAGGCCGATGAGCCCTGTGAAGAGGAAGTTCATCAGCGGTGTATTGCTCGCCTGGACGCGCACCGCCAGCAGGTTCTCGTCGGAAAGCTCCTGCGACTTCGCGGCGAACTTCCGCTCCTCGTACTCCGCCCGGTGGAAGGCCTTCACCACCTTGATGCCCACCATGCTCTCTTGCATCAGCGTCCCCAGCTCGCCCGTCATTTCCTGCGCCCGGTTCCAGACCACGCGCAGCTTCCGCGAGATGTGCACGCCCCGCGCCATCACGATGGGGAGGAAGCCGAGGCACATCAGCGCCAGCGCCCAGTCAATGCTCATGAGGATGCCCGCCACAGCGCCGACGAGCAGGATGAGATACACCAGCCGCACCACGCCGATGTTCACGAACCACCGCACGTTCTCCACGTCCGCCGTCGCGCGGGACATCAGCTGGCCCGTCTGCTGCCTATCGTGGTAGGCGAAGCTCAAGCGCTGGAGCTTATCGTAGATGGTGTTGCGGATATCGTAGGCCACCTGCTGGGAAAGGGCTTCGCGAAAGTAACTTTCAAAATAGGCGAAAAGTCCCCGCCCGAGCGCGATGCCGATAACAACCACGCCGGCGTAGGCCAGGTAGCTGAACTTGCCCTGCTCCGCCACCCGGTCAATTGAGGAGCCCAGGATGCGCGGCATGGCAAGCGAGAGGACCGTCGAGCCGAAAAGGCTCAGGAAGGCCAGTGCGACGAGTCCTCTATGGGGACGGAGGAAGGCGAGAAGTCGGACAAGCGTCTTCATGCAGGCTACCTATTATAGCCCCATGGCCTCTCCCCCAGGAGCGCCGGATGAAGCGCGCGCCTCTTGCGCCTGCGACTAATGCCTGAAGTGCCGCACGCCCGTGAAGAGCATCGTCGCGCCCGCCTCGTCCGCCGCCTTGATCACCTCTTCATCGCGGATGGAGCCGCCGGGCTGCGCAATCGCCGTGATCCCTCCGGCCAGGGCCATCTGTGGCCCGTCCGGGAAGGGGAAGAAGGCGTCCGAAGCCAGCACAGAGCCCTTCGCCTTCTCGCCCGCAGCCCGCAGCGCCAGGTGCACGCTCACCACCCGGTTCGGCTGGCCCGCGCCCATGCCCACCAGCGTCTTGTCCTTCACCAGCACGATGGCATTCGATTTCACGTGCTTCACCACGCCCCATGCGAAGGCCAGCTGCTCCAGCTCTAGGGGCGTCGGCTGCCGCTTCGTGACCGCCTTCCACGTCTTCGCCTCCTCCGCGATGTCGTCGTAGCCCTGGGCCAGCATGCCGCCCGTCACCCGGCGGAAGTCCAGCCCGGTGGCGACTTTGCCCTTGGGCAGCGGGACCTGCAGGATGCGCAGGTCCTTCTTCTTCTGGAGCAGCGCCAGCGCATCCGGCTTGTACCCGGGCGCGATGACGATCTCATAGAAGATCTTCCGGATCTCCTCCGCCGTCGCCAGGTCAACCTCGCGGTTCAGCGCCACGATGCCTCCGAACGCCGAAACGGTGTCTCCCGAATAGGCGCGCCGGTAGGCCTCGGCAAGGTCGCTGTGCGAAGCCAGGCCGCACGGGTTCGTGTGCTTGATCACCGCCGCCGTCGGCCCGGAGAAATCCCGCGCGGCGCTCCATGCCGCGTCTGCGTCCAGGATATTGTTGTAGGAAAGCTCCTTGCCGTGGAGCTGCTTCGCGCTGGCGATCGTCCCCTCGCCGCTCAATGCCTCCCGGTAGAAGGCCGCCTTCTGGTGCGGGTTCTCCCCATAGCGGAGGCTCTGCAGCCGCGTCAGGCCGATCGTCAGCTCCTGCGTGAACGGGTCGCCCTCGCCGCGCAGGTACCCGGCGATCGCCGTATCGTACAGCGCCACGTGCTGGAAGGCCTTCTGCGCCAGCTTGCGCCGCTCTTCCTGGGAGACGCCTCCGGCCTTCAGGCGCTCCTGCACCCAGCCGTAATCGTCCGGGTCCACCACCACCAGCACGGATGGGAAGTTCTTCGCGGAGGCGCGCAGCAGCGTCGGCCCGCCGATGTCTATGTTCTCCAGCGCCTCATCCAGGGTTACGCCCGGCTTGCTCGCCGTCTGCACGAAGGGATAGAGGTTCACCACCACTATGTCTATGTAGTCAATCGCGTTCGCCTTCAACTCATTCGTGTGCTTCGCGTCGCTCCGCTTCGCCAGCAGGCCGCCGTGCAACTTCGGGTGGAGCGTCTTCACCCGTCCGTCCAGAATCTCCGGGAAGCCCGTCAGGTCGCTGATCCCGTGGACCTTGACCCCGGCCTCCTGCAACGCCTTCTTCGTCCCGCCGGTGCTATAGAGGTCCAGGCCCTGCCCCTGCAGGCTCTGGATGAATGGGACCAGGCCGCGTTTATCGGAAACGCTGACGATCGCTTTCATAGTGGAACCCCGTTGCCTATCAGGGATTGATAATGACCCGCTGCGGGCCGCTCTGCGCCGTGACCTGCCCGATGACCTTGGCATCCGGGATGCGGACCGTGATCGCGCGAACGTGCTCCGGCGCGCAGAAGACCGTCATGCCGATGCCCATGTTGAAGACCTTGAACATCTCCTCGTCGTCCACCTTGCCTGCCCGCTGGATCATCTGGAAGAGCGGCGGCACGCTCCACGCCTTGCGGTCAAAGACCGCCGTCACGCCCTTCGGCAGCACCCGCGGCACGTTCCCCGGCAGGCCGCCTCCGGTGATATGCGCCATCCCCTTCACCTGCCCGATCACCGGCTTCACGTCGTGATAATAGGAGCGGTGCGGCTCCAGCAGCGCTTCGCCCAGCGTACGCCCCAGGTCGGCGTGGCGCACGGAAAGCGCCTTGGGGTCGCTCTCCGTGTTGAAGACCCGCCGCCCCAGGGAATAGCCGTTCGTGTGCAGGCCGCTCGATGGGATCCCGATGATCGCGTCTCCCGGTTTGATCGTTGAGCCGTCAATGATGCCGCTCTTCTCCACCGCGCCCACGATGAAGCCCACCAGGTCGAAATCTCCCGGCTTGTAGAGCGCCGGGAGCTGCGCCGTCTCGCCGCCCACCAGCGAGCAGTTGTTTGCCTTGCACGCCGCGGCCAGCCCCTTCACGATCTGCTCCACTTCCTCGGGAACTAAGTGTCCCAGACCGAGATAATCGAGAAAGAAGAGCGGATCTGCGCCGCCGACGAAGATATCGTTGACGCAGTGATTGACGATGTCATGCCCCACCGTGTCCAGCTTCCGCATCTGGATCGCGATCAGCACCTTCGTGCCCACGGAATCCGTGCTGGAGACAAGGACGGGCTCTTTGTAGCCCTGCACCTGGAAAAAGGCCCCGAAGAAGCCGATGTCCGACATATAGCCCGGCCGCGCCGTGGAGCGCGCCAGGGGCTTGATTAGCTGCTTCGCGCGCTCGGCGGCGTCAATATCAACGCCCGCCGCCGCGTACTGGTTGGCGGAGTCCGTCGGGGAATGCACTCGGGGGCCTCTACACCACTTCTAATGCAAACTTGTCCAGCTCAAGCTGGACGGGGATCGGATAACGCCCGGTGAAGCAGGCGTTGCAGAACTTCGAGCCGTCGCCCCCTGTCGCCTTCGCCAGGCCCTCCACGCTCAGGTAGCCGAGCGTGTCCGCGCCGATCTTCTTCCTGATCTCTTCCACCGTCTTCTGCGCCGCGATCAGCTCCGCCTTCGTCGCCATGTCCACGCCGAAGTGGCACGCCCAGCGGATGGGCGGCGCGCACACGCGCATGTGCACCTCGGCGGCGCCCGCCTTGCGCAAAAGGCTCACGATGTGCGGCGTCGTCGTCCCCCGCACGATGCTGTCGTCCACCAGCACCACGCGCTTCCCCCGGACCACGTCCGGCAGCGCGTTGAACTTCAGCCGCACGCCCAGATCGCGCAGGCGCTGGTCCGGCTGGATGAACGTTCTGCCTACATAGCGGTTCTTGGTCAGCGCCTGGCTGTACGGGATGTTCGCCTGCCGCGCGTAGCCCAGGCCCGCGGCTACCGCCGAATCGGGCACGCCCGTGACGATATCCGCCTCCACCGCATGCTCCACCGCCAGCTGCGCCCCCATCGCCTCTCGCGCCTGGTAGACGGGGTTCCCGTCAATCCGGCTATCCGGCCGGGCGAAATAGATCAGCTCAAAGACACAGCCCGCCGTGCGCTCCGTTGTCGCGCCGTTGAACGTCTGGACGCCGTCCTTGTCAATGACAAGCACTTCGCCGGGGCGCACGTCCCGCTCCACATGGGCGCCCAGGTGCTCCAGCGCGCACGTCTCGGACGCGATCACCCAGCCGCCGTTCAGCCGCCCGAAGCAGAGCGGCCGCACGCCCAGCGGGTCCCGCACGCCGATCAGCGTATCCAACGTGATGATCGTGAGGCTGTACGCCCCCTTGATGCGGGCCATCGCGTACCGTAAGCGCTCCTGCCACGTCCTGCCCGGGGCCAGCGCGATCATCCACGCGATAGCTTCTGAGTCCGTCGTCGTCTGGAACTCCGCCCCTTGCCGCTCCAGGTCGGCCCGCAGCTCCACCGCGTTCACGATGTTGCCGTTGTGCGCCAGCGCCATCGGCCCCCAGGGGCCCTTCACCTGGATTGGCTGGGCGTTCACGATCTTGCTGGAGCCCGTGGTGGAATACCGCGTGTGCCCGATGGCGATGTGGCCCTTCAGCCGCTCCAGGTCGTCCTCTTCAAAGACCTGGGAGACGAGCCCCATCCGCGTGTGCAGGTTCAGCTTCGCGCCGTCGGCGGTGGCGATCCCCGCGCTCTCTTGCCCGCGATGCTGCAGGGCGAAGATGCCGAAGAAGGTAATGCGGGATACGTCTTCGCCGGGGGCGTAGACTCCGAAGACTCCGCAGCTTTCGTTCAGGTTGTCTAGCAACCCTACCCCTTTGGAGAGCTGTGCGGATCGGAACGACCAGCAGGTGCGATGAACGCCCTACCAGTATAGTCACGCCCTCCCTGGCGGTCAATGCGAAAATCTTCTCGTTTTCATGAGAACCCGTGCAGGCTATCCCCCAAGCGGCCTCTCGAACGCCGCCAGGAACTCCCGGTTGCCTTTGTCTCCCTCGATGGGCGATGGCGTTAGTCCTCTGAAACTCAGCCGCTGTCCGATTGCCCACACAAGGAAGCTCGAAAGCACCTCCCCGTGCGTTCGCGGGTCCTTCACTACGCCGCCCCTTCCCACCTGCTCGCGCCCCGCCTCGAACTGCGGCTTCACCAGGCAGACCAGTGTGCCGCCCGGCGTAAGATGCTTCAGCGCCTGGGGCAGAACCTTGGTTAGAGAGATGAACGAGACATCCGCCGTCACGATCCCCACCGCCTCCGGCAGCGCAAAGTCGTAATGGGCGTTCACGCCCTCCATGCAGACCACGCGCCTGTCCTGGCGCAGTTTGTAGTGTAGTTGGTCCGTCCCTACATCCACGGCATAGACCTTTGCCGCGCCGCGCTGCAGCAGGCAATCGGTGAATCCCCCCGTGGAAGCGCCCACGTCCAGCGCCGTCTTGCCCCGCACCTCGATCTTGAACGCCTCCAGCGCGCGCTCCAGCTTCAGTCCGCCCCGGCTCACATACGGCAACCCGCGCTCCACCGCAAGCCGCGCATCCTCGGCGACGACCGCCCCCGGCTTGCTGATGACCTCCGTACCGATGCGCACCTGACCAGCCATCAGCATCCGCTTCGCCTTCTCCCGGCTTTCCGCTAGCCCCTTCTCAACCAGGAGCACGTCTATTCGCTTCTTAACCTGTTTCATGCGACGCGGCCTATCCTGCCTTCCTATCTTCCTATCTTCTCTTCCTATTTTCCTCGCTCACTGACTTCCATTCCCGCTTGATGTTTCGCCATCCTCTGCGTATTGTATGCCCCTATGAACGCACGAAGCGATTCTCTTCCGGTTCCCTTTCACACATCTGCGTTTTCTGCGGATAACCTCTCCCTTCCCTCGAACCAGCTCTCTGTATATCTGTGTGGTCTGTGGACGCCCCTCCCCCGCCCATGAACCCCCTCAGCCAGCTCTGGCATCTCCTCCTGGCCCTCCGTCCCAAGCAGTGGGCCAAGAATCTGCTCCTCTACCTTGCCTTCTTCTTTACCCTGGGCGACCACGCGGCGGACGATTTCTCCGGCGAGCTCTCCCTCTTCGGCTGGGCCACCCTCGGCTTCTTCGCTTTCTCCATCCTCTCCGGCGTCACCTACATCATCAACGACTACTTCGATATCGAAGAAGACCGCCTCCACCCCAAAAAACAGCACCGCCCATTGGCTTCCGGCCGCCTCCACCACCGCTTCGCCCTCGTCGCCGCGGTCGCCCTGGCCGCAGTAGGCCTAGCCCTCTCATTCCTGATTAACGCGAACTTCGGGTATGTTGCTATCGTCTACCTAGCGCTTACCGTCGGTTATAGCGTTCGGCTCAAGGATTTCGTCATCATAGACGTCATGGCCGTTGCCGGCGGCTTCGTCCTGCGGGCGGCGGCGGGCGCGCTGGCCATAGATGTGCCCATCTCGCCCTGGCTCTACATCATGACCAGCCTCGGGGCGCTCCTCATCTCCTTCGGCAAGCGCCGCAATGAGATGGCCACCCTCGATGCATCAGGGGAAAATCAACGCCCGGTGCTGAAGGAATACTCCGTGGCGCTCCTGGATCAGTTCGTCGCCGTCGTCGCCCCGGCCACCCTCGTCGCCTACGCCCTCTACACCTTCACAGCGGACAACCTGCCCGAAAACAACGCCATGATGCTCACGATCCCCTTCGTGATGTTCGGGCTCTTCCGCTACCTCTACCTCATCCACAAAAAGAACCTAGGTGGTAGTCCTGAGGAAATCTTCCTGACGGACAAGCCCCTCATCCTCAACATCCTCGCCTGGTTCATCACCGCCGCCTCCATCATCGCCGCCACCCGCTAGCCTGTTGTTCTCCCTGCTGTTGGCTCTTTCTCTTAACCCCTGTTCCCTGCTCCTTGAGCCTTCCTATATCAGCGCTTTCCCGATCGCTCCCCCCAGGAAATCCACAAGCGTATCGTTGAACGCCTCCGGGTCCTCCATCTGCGGCATGTGCCCCACGTTTGCCAGCGTCACCGTGCGCACCACCCGGATCTTCGAGCCCATCAGGCTCGCGACGCGGTGGAACCGTCCGCCGTCCCGCTCTCCCACCATCACCAGCGTCGGGACCTTCAGGTCCTCCAGCCGGTCCTTCGCCCATTTTTCGGGGTGCGGGTAGACCACCTTGTCCTTCCAACTCGCTCCGCTCCACCCGCTCAACATCTGCCGGGAAAGCTCCATCAGCTCCGGCTTGTCCCGCAACCCCGCGAACGCATCGCTCCGCAGCGAGGCCCGCACGAACTTCTCCCCCAACCCCTCCCGCTGCGCGATCTTCCTCCGCCGCTTCGCCTTCGCGATGAACGCCTCATCCCGCTCGAAGCCGTCCAGCCCGGAATCCACCAGCGTCAGCGTTGTGATCGCCTCCGGGTGTGTCAGCGCGTAGTCCATCGCCACGTTCCCGCCCATCGAATGCCCCACGATGGACGGCTTCGTCATCCCCAGATGGCGGATCAGCCCGTACAGGTCCTTCGAATAGTGCTGGGTCGTGTAGCCCGTCTCCGGCGCAGCCGACTTCCCGTGCCCCCGATGGTCGTACGTCACTACCGTGTACGTCTTGGAAATAGCCTCCACCTGGAACTGCCACTCGCGGTGGTCCACTCCCTGCCCGTGGAGAAAGATCACCGGATGGCCGCCGCCTGCGACCTCGTAATAGATGCGAACGCCGTCTAGGACTGCGAAAGACATGGTGCGCTGCGGGCCTGCGTTCGGGTAGCGCTGCACAGCCGCTATCGGCCGTGGGAACCCCTTGCTCCCTGCTCCTTGAACCTCTTAGTAGATGCGCTTCTGCGATCGACCCGGCATCTCGCCGTAGCCCACGTTCGGGTCGGTGACGACGTTGAGACAGGCCGGCAGGCCCGATTTGAAAGCCCGCTCCAGCGCCGGCCGGATCTGCTCCGGCCGCTCCACCAGCTCCCCGTGGCCGCCCATCGCCTCCACGATCTTGTCATAGCGCGTGGACTGGGAGAGGTCGCAGCCCAGGGCGCGCCCGTAGCGCTTCTTCACGCCCATGATCGTCTGGCCCCAGCCGCCGTTGTTGGAAATCACGGAGACCACCGGCAGCTTGAAGCGCACCATCGTCTCCATGTCCATCCCGTTCAGCCCCCAGCCGCCGTCGCCGTTCAGCAGCAGCACTTGCTTGCCGGGCCGCGCCAGCTGCGCCCCGATGGCGAAGCCGGTGCCGACTCCCAGACAACCGAACTGCCCCGGGTCCAGCCAGTGTCCCGGCTTATGGATGCCGATCGCCCGGGCGCCGAAGGTCACGATGTCTCCGCCGTCCCCGATCACCGTGGCGTCCTTGTCCAGATACTGGTCAATCTCCGCCACCAATCGCATAGGGTGGATCGGCGTCGAATTATTCTTTCGTAAGGCTTGGTCGCCCTCTTTGAAGCCGCGCTCCTCCGCCATCACCTTGTCCAGCCAGTCGCCGTGCGGCTCATGGCCCGTTCTCGGCAGCTCGTTCAAGAGCCCCCGCAGGATGAGCTTCGAATCCCCCGAGATGCCGACCTCCACGGCCCGGTTGCGGCCGATCTCCGTGGCGTCCTGCATGATGTGGATCATCTTCGCTTCGGGGTGCAGCAGGTTCGGCTTGCCGAAGCTCAGGCGGAAGTCCACCGGCGTGCCGATCAGCACTAGCAGGTCCGTCTGCGTCAGCGCGAACCGCCGCGCCTGCGCCCCCAGCTGCGGATGGCCCGCAGGAATGCTCCCGCGCCCCATGGCGTTCAGGAAGACCGGCGCCTTCATCCGCTCAACCAGCTCCCGCAGCTCCCCGGCCGCGTCGCACCACCAGACGTCGCTGCCCGCCATCACCACCGGCCGCTGCGCCTTCGCGATGAGCTTCGCCGCCTCTTGGATGTAGCCGGAATCGCCGGGCATCTTCGCCTTCGTCCGGTACTGCTTCGGAAACTCCACCTTCTCCACCGGCACCCGCCCGCCCAGGATGTCTATCGGGATCTCGATGTACGCGGGCCCTTGCTTCGGCGTCGTCGCATGGCGGAAGGCCGTCGCGATGAAGTCCGGGATGCGCGAGGTGTCCGCGCACTGGTTCGCCCACTTCGTGATGGAGCGCATCAACGTCACGCTGTCGAACTCCTGCAGCCCGCCGGATAGCAGCGACCGTATGCCGCTGTTCCCGCCGATGATCACCATCGGGCTCGGCGCTTGGAAGGCGTTCGCCACCGCCGTCACCGTGTCCGTCACCCCAGGGCCCGCCGTCACCACCGCCACGCCCGGCTTCCGCGCCACCCGCGACCAGCCTTCGGCCGCGTGTCCCGCCACCTGCTCGTGCCGCACGTCAATGATCTTGATGCCTTCGTCGGCGCATCCCTCGTAGATGTCGTAGATATGCCCGCCGTTCAGCGTGAAGATGTACTCCACGCCCTCGGCCTTCAGGGCCTTCGCCACCAGGTGACCGCCGTCAATGTCAGGCATAGCTGATTACCTTTCTTCTTGGGTCCCGCTTGGGAGCCCTTGTGCGTTTATGCCGTGCTTCTGCGGAGCGGCTCAGTCCGGGAGTTCGTTCCTCTTCTACACCCTGCTCCCCGCTCCTTGACCCCCATGCAAACCCGCTTCCGCCCCGGCATTGTAGCCCAGATATATCCGCATGCAAAGTGAATCTACTGCCGCGCTCTGGTGTACGCCATCGCCGCGGAAAGCGCCAGAGAGAGCCAGCTCCAGATCGTGTCCCACGGCCTGAACTCCAGGGCATGCTGGAAGGCGAACCCGGCCGAAACATCGAACCGGAAGATAAGGCCAAGGACATTGCCGAAGATAAAGGCTCCCACGGCTCCCGCCGCCGCGATGGCCGCGATGCTCGGCGCTTGCTTCCGGTTCGACGCCTTGCTCACCAGCACGCCGATCCCGTAGCCGATCCCCATCGCCAGCACCACGGAAAGCAGCCCGTACAGTCGCGAATTCTTCGCCAGACCCCAGGCCAGCGCCCCTGCCGCGCCCGAAAGGAACGCCGCGCCGATCGCCTTCGCGTACAGCTCCGTCGAGACCTGCGTCAGCGGATTGGGGCGTATCTTCGCGCACTCCCGGCACCGGTAGCCCACCGGCGTCGAGACCATGCACCGGAAGCAGATCAGCTTCCCGCACTTGTTGCAGGAGACCCTCGTCTCCACGTCCGGGTGGTTGGCGCAGCGCAGCTCCATCGCTACCGCGCCTCCTGCGTCGGCGCACGGTTGTCCACGCCCGTCCGCTTCACCCAGGCGTGCCGCTCCTTCGTATCCCGGTCGTACAGGAGCCGGTTCAGGAGGGTCCGCCTTCCGCCATCAGGCGGCAACGGCGTCCAGTTCCCGGTCAGCCGCTTCACGATGATGAGCAGGACGATGGTCCCGAACCCCCAGATAAGCGCGGCATCCTCGTCAAACACATAGGCCCACATCGGCGCGAGGAGCATAGCGAGGCCCATCACCAAAGGGATATTGCCGATGAATGCGATGCCGAAGATCGCGACGATGATGAACAGCAGCAACTCCAGTTGCGCCAGCGCCAGCATCACGCCGATCACCACCGCCATCCCGCGCCCGCCTTGAAAACCCAGATACGCCGACCAGTTATGCCCGATAACCCCTGCGATCCCCGCCAGCATCTGCTCAGACGTAGACTGGTCCAAGGCTTGGGCCGCCCACACCGGCGCCGCGCCCTTCAAGATATCCAGGATGCCGACGACGATGACGGCCCACTTCCCCAGCGCCTGTCCCGCATTGGAACCCGTCACTGACCCGCTGCCGAACGTCCGCAGGTCAATCCCCTTGAGCGCTTTGACGAGAAGGTAGGCCGTCGGGATCGAGCAGAAGAAATACGCCGAGGCGATCAGCAGGCTAGTCGTAGCCACGCGCCTTCCGCCTAGCTCGCCTTGCCCGGCGGCGCGTCAACGATGGCGAACGTCAGCTCGCCCTCCGCCACCGCGCTCTCGCCCACTGTCGCCTTCGCCGCCCCCTTGCCGATGCGTCCGCGCAGGTTCGTCAGCGTCACATCCAGCTTCAGCGTGTCCCCGGGCCGCACCGGCGCCTTGAACCGCACCTCGATCCCTGCGAAGTAGACCAGCCTCCCCTTATTCTCCGGCATCGTCAGGATCGCCACGCATCCCACCTGCGCCAGCGCCTCCACCATCAGCACCCCCGGCACGATGGGATTCCCCGGGAAATGCCCCGCGAAAAAGGCCTCGTTCACCGTGAAGTTCTTGATGCCTACCGCCCGCTTCCCCGGCTCCAGCTCAAGGATGCGGTCCACCAGAAGGAACGGCGGTCGGTGCGGGATGATCTCTTGAATCTGCTGGCTATCGAGCATCTGCGTCACGTGCCTTGGCCCTCTGCCTTCCTCTCCTGCTCTCCCCATCGCTCATTCCGATGAGCTGTGCTCGTCTTCGAGCTACTCTCATCCGCGAGTAGCGCGGGAGAGAACAAAAGGGAGTGGATTCTCGTCGCTAAGGCTCTCCTATCTCTTCGCCGCCTTCATCGCCTTCAGCCGCTCCGCCGTGGACATCGGCGGCCCCACAACTCCCGGCTCCACCTCGCCGGCGTAGCCGTTCCCGTGATAGTCGCTCCCCCCGCACGGCACCAGCCCATGCTGGTCGGCCAGCATCTTGAACCGCGCCGTGTCCGCCTCGCTGTACGTCGAATAATAAACCTCCATCCCAACCAGGCCCGCCGCCTTCAGCGATGGGATGATCTTCTCCACTTCCTTCACATAGGCCGGGTGCGCCAGCACCGGCAGCGCGCCGTTCCTCACCGCGAGCCCTATCGCCTCTTCCGGCGTCAGCTTCTCCCGCTCCACATAGGCCGGCTGCCCCTTGGCAAGGTACTTGTCGAACGCCTCCTGGTGCGAAGCGACGTACCCCTTCTCGATGAGCGCTCGCGCCACATGCGGCCTGCCCACCGCGCCGTCTCCCGCGACCTCCAGCACCCGCTTCCAGGAGAGCGGCATCCCCAGCTCCGCCAGCTTCTCCACCATCTTCTGGCCCCGCTCGTAGCGCGAGGCGCGGAACCGCTCCAACTCCTTCTGAAACCCGGCGTCCGCTTTATTCACATAGTAGGCCAGGATGTGCACCTCGCCGCCTTCGATCTCCGTGCTGATCTCCACGCCGGGGATGATCGTCAGGTGCGGGAAGGCCTTTGCCGCGGCCGTCGCCTCATCCAGCCCCTGCGTCGTGTCGTGGTCCGTCAGCGCGATCACCTTCAGCGTCGTCTTGCCGATCTTCGCGATGAGCTCCGCGGGCTTCAGCGTCCCGTCGGAGTACGTCGAATGCATGTGCAGGTCAACCTGGGCGCCCATCCTACGCGACCTCTCGATCAACGCGCTGGATGCTCTTCGCCTTCCCCGTCCTGGCCTCTATCTCCACCAGCACGGAGCTGAAGGTCACAGGCCCGTCCGCCACGCCGAGCGGCGAATACAGCTGCGTCGCGAACCGCTTCAGCACGTCTTCCGGCACATTGCCGATGATCGAACCCCTCGGCCCCACCATCCCCACGTCCGAAACGAAGGCCGTCCCCTTCGGCAGCACCCGCGCGTCCGCCGTCGCCACGTGTGTGTGCGTCCCCAGGATCGCCGAGACGCGCCCGTCGAAATACCACCCCAGCGCCCCGATCTCCGAAGTCGCCTCAGTGTGCGCGTCCACGATCACCACCTTCGTCCGGTGGCCTTCTTCGTCCAGCAGGTTGTTCAGCGCGCGGAACGGGTCGTCTACCGATGGCAGAAAGACCCGGCCCAGCACGTTCACGATGAGCGCCCCCTTGCAGAAGGTGTACCCGTGCCCGGGAACACCGGGCGGATAATTCAGCGGTCGGATGAGCGGCAGTTCGCTCTCCAGGTACGGGACGATCTCCCGTTTGTCCCAGGCGTGGTTGCCGGACGTGATGACATCCACGCCGGAATCGTACAGCTCCTGCACCGTCTCCGGCGTCATGCCAAGCCCGTTGGCGCTGTTCTCACCGTTGGCGATCACCAGGTCCGGCGCAAGCTCCTGCTTCAGCTTCGGCAGCAGCTTGCGCACCGCCTTTCGCCCAGGCTGGCCTACCACATCGCCGACCATCAGTACGCGCATCGTGCTCTATCTAGTCGGGGCCTTTCCGGCCCCGATCTGCTCCGTGGAATCCTCTAGCCCAACCTGGCTAGTATACCCCGTCTCCTCTGGCGCGAAAAGCCGCGCCGAAAAGGAACGACCCTGGCGCTCGCCAGGGTCGTTCGGCGTCTACGTCGTATGAGTCGTCTGGCCGCTACTTCGCGTAGCTCACGGAGCGCGTCTCCCGCACCACCGTCACCTTGATCTGGCCCGGGTAGACCAGCGTGTCCTGGATCTTCTTCGCCACGTCGTGCGCCAGCTTGGCGGCGTTGATATCGTCCACACGCTCCGGCTTCACCAGGATGCGCACCTCGCGCCCGGCCTGGATCGCGAACGATTTCTCCACTCCCTCGAAGCTGTTCGCCGCCGCCTCAAGATCCTGCAGCCGCTTCACGTACAGCTCCGCCGTGTCCCGTCGGGCTCCGGGGCGCGCCCCGCTGATCGCGTCCGCCGCCGCCACCAGAAACGCCTCCACGTTCACCCGGTCGTCCACGTGGTGGTCTTCGATCGCCGCGGCGATCTCCGGCTTGATGCCGTACTTCCGCGCGATCTCGCCGCCGATCTCCGCATGCCCGCCCTCCACTTCGTGGGAGAGCGCCTTCCCAAGGTCGTGCAGCAGCGCGCCTGCCTTGCACACCTGGATGTTCGCGCCGATCTCGGAGGCCATGATCCCGGCCAGATGCGAAACTTCGATGCTGTGCTTCAGCACGTTCTGCCCGTAGCTGGTCCGGTACTTCAGCCTGCCCAGCAGGGCCACCACTTCGCGGCTCAGGCCCAGCACCCCGGCCTCCAGCACCGCCTGCTCGCCCGCCTTCCGCACATCCTCCTCCACCTCCGTCTTCGCCTTGTTCACCATCTCTTCGATGCGCGCCGGGTGGATGCGCCCGTCCAGCATCAGCTTCGTCAGCGCCACCCGCGCCACCTCCCGGCGGATCGGGTCGTAGCAGGAGAGCGTCACCGCCTCCGGCGTGTCGTCAATCACCAGGTCAACGCCCGTCGCCTGCTCCAGGGCGCGGATATTCCGTCCCTCGCGGCCGATGAGCCGTCCCTTCATGTCGTCGCTCGGGATCTGCACCACCGTCACCGTGGATTCCGAGACCACGTCGCTCGTCAGGCGCTGGATCGCAAGCGCGATCGCCTTCCGAGCCCTCATATCCGCTTCCTCGCGGACCTTCTGCTCGATGTCGAAGATGCGCTTCGCGCGCTCATGCTCGAGCGCGTCGTCCACCTTCTTCAACAGCTGGGCCAGCGCCTCTTCCTTCGTCAGGCCGGCCACGCGTTCCAGCTCCGTCACCTGCTTCTTCTTCGTCTCTTCGATCTGCAGGCGGAGCTCGTCTATCCCCTTCTCTTTATCCTGGACTTGTCGTTCGCGGCGGTCTAGGGTCTCCAGCTTCCGGTCGAGGTTGTCTTCTTTTTGCTGGATCCGGCGCTCTTGGCGTTGTATCTCATTGCGTCGCTCTTTGTACTCGTTCTCAGCCTCGGCGCGGACCCTGCTTGCATCAGCCTTCGCTTCCTTGATTATCTCGGCCTGGCGGTTCTCCGTCTCCTTGATAACCTTTTCGGCTTCTTGTCTGGCTGCCTCGATCTTCCGCTTTGAACCCCCAGTGAACAGCGCCGCGAGTGCGCTGAACGGGTTCCACACGGTAGGCTACCACCTTTCTTAACATAAGACCCGCCCATGCTACGGCAGGCCTCATCCCAATACTACGGTCGCGTCGTCCAGAGTGTCAATAATGTCAACCAAACTGGTAAACAATTCTGTTGACACGGGCCGCTCCCCAAACCTAGAATTCCCCCATCCCTCCCGTCTTATGGATACCTATGGCTAACGCACCCGTTCCCGTCCCGGCCGCCGATCAAGAGAGCGCCCCTTTCTGGGAGGGCTGCAATCGCGGCGAACTCCTCTATCAGCGCTGTGGCGCCTGCGGCAAGGCTCGCTTCTATCCCCGTCCCGCCTGCCCCAACTGCGCCTCAGAATCCTTCACGTGGGAAAAGGCAAGCGGCAAGGCCACCCTCTATAGCTGGACCATCATCTACCCGCCCACCCTCCCCGCCTTCAAGGACAAGGTCCCCTATCCCGTCATCCTTGTGGAGCTGGCCGAAGGCGTGCGGATGATCAGCAACATCGTGGACTGCAAGAATGAAGACCTGCGCATCGGCATGCCGTTGGAAGTAACCTTCGAAAAGGTAAGCGATGGCGTGACCCTCCACAGGTTCCGCCCCGCCTCGCGCTGATCCCTTGCCTGCCTCCCCCTCCGCTCGCCGCCGGCCCCCCTTCGCGCGCCTCCTCCCATTCCTCTTTCTTATAGCTGTCGCCTTCCTTCTCTCCCCCGCCCCCCTCGCGCGCGCTCAGGCCACCCCCGCCGCCGACCTCCCGAACCAGAACGCCCGCGCCGTCAGCGGCCCCTATGACATCACAGTCGTCACCCGCGTCAAGAGGCCCACCGCAGGCCTCGGCTCCCGCATCACCGTCCGCGTGCTGGACGCCAAGATCCAACAGCCCCTCGAGGGCGACCTCGATATCGTCTTCATCGGCGTCAGGCCCGATGGCACAACCGCAGGCCGCGTGGAGTTCCCTCAGTTCGTCGCCTTCCCCGAGTTCTATGAATACCCCATCACATTCAATAAGGCGGGCGCGTGGCGCTACACCATTGCCGTCGAAAGCGCCCACGGCCTCGGCACCGTGGACGGCGAGGTCGAAGTCGTCGAGCCGCCCGGCACCGGCGGAGGCGGCGCCGCAGTTTGGGGCGCCGTCATCGTCATCCTCATCGTCGGCGCCTTCCTCCTCTACCGCAGCAACTCCCGCCGCGCCAAGTCGTCACCATAAGCGTTGCGATTGTCCTGCGACTGCCGCTGCCGCGTCTCCACTCGGTGGACCTGTCGCTCTCCGACCCTCAGCCTCTTCCCTCTCTTCCCTGTTCCTTCCTCCCGCCTAGTGCCCCGGCTTCTGGCCCTTCCCCCAATAGACCGTCGTATGCGGGAATGGAATCTCGATCCCCTCCTCGTCGAACGCCTTCTTGATCCGCCGCCTGAACTCTCCTTCGATGTCCCAATGCTTCAGCGGCACCGTCTCCCCTAACACGCGCAGCACCACGCCCGAAGCCGCCAGCTCCTGCACGCGCAGCACTTTGATCTTGGACGTGATCAGCGGCGCGAACGTCGGGTCTGACGATATTTCCTCGCCTACTCGGTTGATGACCGCGATGCACCGGTCTATGTCCTCCTTATAGGCCACCTCCAAGTCCACAGCCATCCGCGCCTTGTCCTTCGTCCGGTTCGTCACCAGCTTGATCTCCCCGTTCGGGATGATATGCACCGCCGCCTCCAGGTCGCGCAGCACCGTCCGCCGCAGCGTCACCTCCTCCACCATCCCGCCGATGCCCGCAACCTGGATCACATCGCCCACGCGGTACTGGTCCTCCAGCAGGATGAACACTCCGGCCAGCACGTCTCGCACCACGTTCTGCGCGCCGAAGCCGATCGCCACGCCCGCGATCCCCGCCGCCGCAAGCACCGGCCCCACGTTCAGCCCGATCTCCGCCAGCACCGCGAACGTCGCCAGCGTCACGATGACGCTCCCAAAGGCGTGGATCGCCACCGATTCCAGCGTCCTCTGCCGCTTGTCTATCTCATCCTTGGTGATCCCGGGCCGCAATTGCTGGCGCACATACTCGCCGATGACATTCGGGATCGCCCGGCGGATGATGCGGATGCCGATCATCGCCGCCAGGATCACGATGCCGATCTTCAGGAACCGCGTGCGGAACCAATCCCCTACCGCGATGCCGCTGTCCTGCAGCTTCTGCAGGAAGTCGGACGTGTCCGCCCCCAGCGAGTTCGCAAGGCTTAGCGATAGCCCCATCAAGATCAGTCCCGTCGCCGCCAGCGTCGCCAGCCGCGCCGTCAGCGGCGCCATGCTCGTCAGGTCTCCGGGGATATAGACGTCTATCCACACGATGAACCGCTTGACCGTGCGCGGCAAATAGATCCACGCGAGAGCCAGCGCCGCGATGGTCAGCGCGACGGCCGCCACAAGCCATTCGATGTTCTTGTCCGCCCGCTCGCTCAGCACGCTTGCCAGGATCGGCGTCGTGATCGCCTGCATCGCACACCTTCCGATTCGTGAATTGCTGTGCAGTAGTATGCCGCGCACGCCGCCGATTGCAAACCCTGCTCCTCGCTCCTTACTTCCTCTTCGCCTCTATGCCCTCTGTGGATGCCTCCTCCGTTCCCCTCTCCCGCTTCCTGTGCTATCCTCCCGCCATGGACTTCGCCTACACCAAGCAGGAGCGCCGCTTCCGGAAAGAGCTCCGCGACTTCCTTGCCAAGGAGGTCCCCCCGGACATCAAGCGCCGCATGCTCGGCCAGATCGAGTCCGAAGACGGCCAGGCCTTCCAGCGCGACTTCGTCAAGAAGCTCGTCGAACGGGATTGGATGGCCGTCTCCTGGCCCAAGGACTACGGCGGCCAGGCCAAGCCCGCCATCGAACAGCTCATCTATTCCTGGGAGCTCTCCTACTACCACATGAGCCCCGGCTCCACCGGTATGTCCGTCGTCGGGCCCACCCTCATCCACTTCGGCACCGATGAGCAGAAGAAAACCTTCCTCCCCCTCATCGCCCGCGGCGAAGTCAACTTCTGCCTCGGCTATACCGAGCCCAACGCCGGCTCAGACCTCGCCTCCCTCCAGACCCGCGCCGATCGCGATGGCGACGACTGGGTCATCAACGGCCAGAAGATCTTCACCAGCGGCGCCGAGCGCGCCGACTATTGCTGGCTCGCCGCACGCACGGACCAATCGGCCCCCAAGCACAAGGGCATCTCGATGTTCCTGGTGGACATGAAACTCCCGGGCATCTCCATCCAGCCCCTCGTCACCCTGGCGGGCTATCGCACCAACATCACCTATTGGGACAACGTCCGCGTCCCCGCCGGCCGCCTCGTCGGCGAAGTGAACCGGGGCTGGTACTACGCCGCCGCCGCCCTGGATTTCGAGCGCATCGCCCTCTTCCCCTGGGGCCGCCTCGAATTCGAGTTCGATGAGCTCGTGCGCTACTGCAAGGAGACCCGCCGCGGCGGCAAGCCTCTCTCCAAAGACTTCGAAGTCCGCAAGCGCATCGCCGCCCTCTCCATCGAGCTCGGCGCCATGAAGCTCCTCGCCATCCGCACCGCCTGGATGATCGGCCGGAACCGCATCCCAAACTATGAAGCCTCCATGCTCAAGATGTTCGCCACGGAGTTCCAACAGCGCCTCAGCAACGCAGGCATGCAGATCGCCGGCCTCTTCGGCCTCCTGCCGGATGGCGCTCCCCGCGCCGCCCTCGATGGCCTCATCAACTACCGCTACCGCTACGCCGTCATGCCCACCTTCGGCGGCGGCTCCAGCGAGCTCATGCGCAACATCATCGCCCAGCGCGGCCTAGGCCTCCCACGATGATTATTCCTGTCACCCTGTCGAAGACTCCGTATACTGCACCGAAGAGCGCTCGCGGTTGTCTTCATCCCGATTCCCCATCAGGACAACCGGGAAGCGAAGGGTCTACTCGTCGCTCACGCCGGCTCTCCACGACCGTTCTCGGCCCTCAGGGCCGCCAAAAAATCAGAGGTGCTATTCCATAATGAAAGAACTCTTGAAATCTCCTAGAGGCCGCCTCGGCGTGGCCGTCACCCTCTTCCTCTTCGTCGGCTTCCTCGTCTGGGCGGGCTACTACTTCGCCAAAGACCACTTCTGGTACGGCATCGCCGCCATCGTCTTCGACCTCTACGTCCTCTGGGAAGGCCTCTCCCTTGCCCGAAGATTCGCCAAGGGCACAAAGCCCAAGAGCGTCGCCTAGCCCTCATGAACCTCGATTGGTCCGAATCCCAAGAGCTCCTCCGCAAGACCGTTCGCGACTTCTTCGCGCGCGAATCGCCTCCGGCGAAAATCAAGCTGCTGGAAAAAACGCCTGCGCGGCACGACCCAGACCTCTGGCGCAAGATGGCCGGCCTCGGCTGGCTCGGCCTCCCCTTCCCCGAGCGGTACGGCGGCTCCGGCGGGACCTTCCTCGATCTCGCCGCTCTCCTGGAGGAGATGGGCCGCGCCGCCATCGTCTCCCCCTTCCTCTCCTCCGTCGCCCTCTCCGGCGACCTCCTCCTCGCCTCCGGCTCCGATGAGCAAAAGGCTCGCCTCCTCCCCGCCATCGCCTCCGGCCAAGCCATCGTCACCCTCGCCCTCTGCGAAGCAGACGCCTCCTATGAAGCCTCCGACGTCCAGCTCACCGCCTCGAGCGCCAGCCCGAGAGGAGGGGCTGCTCCTTCTTCAGATTCCCCCGAAGGCGCCTGGCGACTCTCCGGCACAAAACTCTTCGTCCTCGATGGCCTCTCCGCCACCCACTTCATCGTCGCCGCCCGCACCAAGCCGGGCAAAGGCCCCGCCGGCATCTCCCTCTTCCTGGTGGATGCAGCCTCGCCCGGCATCTCCCTCTCGCCCTTACCCTCCTTCGGCGGCGAAGCCCAGGCCGAAGTCCGCTTCGATAACGTCGCCGTTCCCCGCGATGCCCTCATCGGCCCCCTGGAAAAAGGCTGGCCCCTCATCCGCGGCCTCCTCCGCCGCGGCGCCCTCGCCGCCTGCGCCATGATGGTCGGCGGCGCGCAGCAAGCCTTGGATATGACCGTCGCCTACGCCAAGCAGCGCATCCAGTTCGGCAGGCCCATCGGCAGCTTCCAGGCCATCCAGCACAAGTGCGCCGATATGGCGACCGACGTGGATACCGCGCGCTACCTCACCTACTTCGCCGCCTGGAAACTGGACGCCAAACAGGCCTGCGCCCTAGAGGTCGCACAGGCCAAGGCCTGGCTCAGCGACGCCTACCGCCGCGTCACCCGCGAGGCCCACCAGATCCACGCCGGCATCGCCTATGTGGACGACCACGACCTCCAGCTCTACTTCCGCCGCGCCAAATCCTTCGAACTCCTCTTCGGTGACGCCGACTACCACCTCAACGAAGTCGCCACCCTGCTGCACCTCTGATTCGCGCACGAAGCGCTCCTTGCTGGTTTCATCCCGATTCCGCATGGGACCGCCAGGAAGCGAAGGGTCTACTCGCAGTATGGGGTGCAAGCCCACAGGCTCCCATCGGAAGAGTGCGTCAGTACGGCTTGATCCTCTCCCTCATCTCCCCAACCTTCCCTCCGCAAGCAGCTCGATCGGGTCCCGCAGGTCAACCATTCCCAGATACCCGCCGCCGCGCCCCATCCCGTTATACATCCCGTAACCCAACAGCTCCTGCGCCCGGCGCGGCAGCCTCGCCGCAATCGCCGGCGGCACCGCCAGCACATTATTCTCCTCCGTCCTCAGCCAGCCCGCGCAGTACGAAAGATGCGCCCCGCGTCGGGGCGTCTGCGTCGCGTTCGCCCCTCCGGCGTGGATCGTCCCTCCCGAGTAAACCACCGCCGACCCCGCGGGCATCTCAGCGCACACGATCCGGTCCGGCGGCGGTGCCCTCCGCATCTGCTCCACGGGCGCGAGCCACCGCTCCGGCTCACGGTGGCTCCCCGGCACGATCCGCGTCGCCCCGTTCGCTGCTGTGAAATCCACCAGCGCGATCATGGATGCTACCTGGATCTCCGGGTGCGGGCGCGGCAGGTCGCTCCAGATAACCTCGTCTCGGTGCAGACGCTGCTCCCCCGCGCCGGGCCCGCGCTGGAGGATCTGGCCCAAGTTCAGCTGATACTGCGCGCATGCCGGCAGCAGGATGCGGTCGCAGATCTCCAACAGCATCGGGTGGCACATCACCTCGCTCGCGAACGTCCGCGAAACGCCCGCCGCGCCCTCCACATGCCGCGTCTCCGGCCCGTGAAAGGCCTGCATCACCGGGCTGAACACCGCCCGCCCCGGCTCTGCCGCCGCGATAGCCCCCTCGATCTCCTCGTTCACCCGGGAAAGCGCCTCCCGCGTCAGCAGCCCCTCGATGATCGCCGCCCCGTCCCTCGTGATCGCCTCCACGACGGCCTCCGAAGGACTCTTCGCGCTGAAACGCGCTATCGTTGCCTTCATCTCACCCTCCCGTCGTCTCGTTGTCTCCCAACCGGCGCCGAGTATAACAAAGGCCCGCCCGTTGCTCCGCCGCCTCGATCTCCTCAACCACTCAATCCGTGTAAATCTGTGCGATCTGTGGACGAATTTCTCTCACCCTTCCCCCGCTTGACGATACTGCCTATACTACATAGTAGGAGGTTATACACAACTGTCTCTGCCTGGTGCCCGCGCGGGCGCGTCCGGCGCTGCGCCGCACAAATCCCCCGAGGCCTCGGGGACAAAACCGGCCCAGCGCACCTAAACCAAAGCGCAGGCAGCGACGTTCGAGGGACTCTTCGCTTAAAGCACACCCGGCCCAGCGGCCCGGACCCCTTGCAGGGGCCCGTGCGCTCCTGCAAGACAAACGCCGCAGGCTCACAAGTCGAACCCCGGCCGGCTGACACCTGTCGCCGTGGCGCGTGGGCCATCCCCGTCTCCTGCGATGGGGCGCCATCCGCCTCAGGCGGACGACCGGATTCGAACGGACCGCCCGCGCAAAGAACCTCCAAACGCTAGGCGAAAAGATCACACAAAATCCTCAATATCGGAGGCAAAGCCGATCGGCTCCCGGACTCATCTAAAGCACGCTCCGGATAGCCCCTTCTAACCCCAAAAACTCTAGCCCTAAAATCTGCCCAATCCGCGGAAAAATCCTCCTTCCTGTCTTTGGGTAGGGTTCTGTTCCAGGTTCAGAACCTGCCTACGGGCTCCCCTTCCAATTTCTCCCGGTTTGTGCTAGATTTATGCCAGTTACGCAACAGAGTAGAAAGCCCTCCCCGCGAGGGTTGCCATAAACTCATCTCCAGTGGATGGTCCTCCCATGCCGTTAGACGATACAAAAGTCGCCACAAAAGCCGAAAGTTATACCGCCCAAGACATCACCGTTCTGGAAGGCCTGGAAGCCGTCCGGCGCCGCCCCGGCATGTACATCGGCAGCACCGATGAGCGTGGTCTCCATCACCTCGTCTACGAAATCGTGGACAACTCTGTGGACGAAGCGATGGCCGGCTTCTGCGCCCGCATCGTCGTCAAGCTCGGCAAGGACGGCAGCGTCACCGTCATAGACGATGGCCGAGGCATCCCTATAGACGTCCACAAGGCCACAGGCAAAACCGGCCTCGAGCTGGCCCTTACTCAGCTCCACGCAGGCGCCAAGTTCGGCAGCGGCGGCTACAAAGTCTCCGGCGGTCTCCACGGCGTCGGCGCCCACGTCGTCAACGCCCTCTCAGTGAAGTTCCGCGCCGAAGTCCAGCGCGATGGCCGCCACGTCTTCATGGACTTCTCCCGAGGCGCGCCCCAGGCCAAGATGGCCGACCTGCCTCCCACGGGCGTCCGCGGCACCACCATCACCTTCATCGCCGACCCCCAAATCTTCCCCAATAACACCAACTACGACTACGAGACCCTCGCCCAGCGCTTCCGCGAGCTCTGCTACCTCAACCGCGGCCTCGAGATCCAATTGCTCGATGAGCGAGATGGCCGGGAGGCCACCTTCTACTTCGATGGCGGCGTCGCCAGCTTCGTCCAGCACCTCAACGCCAAGCGCAAGGTCTACAACGAAAAGCCCTTCCACGTCGCCAAGATGATCGAAGGCGCTTTCGTCGAACTGGCCGTCCAGTACAACGACAGCTTCGCCGAAACCCTCCTCGCCTTCGTCAACTGCATCAACACCAGGGACGGCGGCACCCATGTCACCGGCTTCCGCACCGCCCTCACCCGCGCCCTGAACGATTACGCCAAGCGCCAGAAGCTCCTCAAGGACAACGAAGCCGCCCTCACCGGCGAAGACGTCCGCGAAGGCCTCACCGTCGTCATCAGCGTCCGCATCAGCGAGCCCCAGTTCGAAGGCCAGACCAAGGGCAAGCTTGGCAACGCCGAAGTGAAGGGCTACGTGGACACCGTCACCCACGATAGCTTCTCCGCCTGGCTCGACGAGCATCCCGCGGACGCGCGCCGCGTCTTCGAAAAGTGTCTCACCGCCGCCCGCGCCCGCGAAGCCGCCCGCAAGGCCCGCGACCTCGTCCAGCGCAAGTCCGCCCTCGAAGCCGGCACCCTCCCTGGTAAGCTCGCCGATTGCTCCGAGCGCGACCCCGCCAAGAGCGAGATCTACATCGTCGAGGGCGAATCGGCCGGCGGCTCCGCCAAGATGGGCCGCGACCGCAGCTTCCAGGCCATCCTGCCCCTCAAGGGCAAGATCCTCAACGTGGAAAAGGCCCGCCTGGACAAGATGCTCGGCCACGAAGAGATCCGCGCCCTCATCACGGCCCTCGGCACCAGCATCGGCGAGGCCTTCACCGTGGACAGGCTGCGCTACCACCGCGTCATCATCATGACGGACGCCGATGTGGACGGCTCCCACATCCGCACGCTCCTCCTGACCTTCTTCTTCCGCCACATGCCCGAGCTCATCGCCAAAGAATATCTCTATATCGCCCAGCCGCCGCTCTACCGGGTGGCCATCGGCAAGGACAGCCGCTGGGTCTACAGCGATCGTGAGCGCGACCAGGTGGTGGTGGACTTCGCCCTCAAAGATCTGGCCGTCATGCCCAAAGGCAAGGCTCGCCCCGCCGCGCCGGAAAAGCCCGCCAAGGGCAAGGGCGCGAAGGCCCCGGAGGCCGCCGCTCCCGCTCCTGCCCAGGAAGGCCCGCCCGCCGAGGCGATCCTGAACCTCCGCCAGGCCATCGCCGAGCTCGAAGGCAAGGGCTACTCCCGCGACTTCCTCTTCGCCCTCCACAGCAAAGTCGGCTTCGATTCCCTCCAGGGCATCAACTTCACCAAGAAGGAAGATGTTGAAAAGCTGGTCAAGCTCATCCAGTCCCTGCCCCCGGTGAAAGAGGCAAAGCTCCAAGGAGACGGCGCCACCAGCTTCAGCATCGCCATGAAGAACGGCGATCCCCACAGCCCGGTGCATCCCGCCGTGGATCTGAACCTGGTGCAGGGCGGCGCCCTCAAGCGCTTCTATGACGCCTATGCCTCCCTCTCCGCGCTGGATGGCGGCGCGCACGTGGTTATGCGCAAAGACAAAGAGGTCGGCGAGGTGGCCTCCGTCCAGTCCTTCCTCGGCCTCCTCGATACCCTCATCGAATCGGGCATCCGCGGGCTTACCGTCCAGCGCTATAAGGGCTTGGGCGAAATGAACCCCGAACAGCTCTGGGAGAGCACCATGGACCCCGCCTCGCGCACTCTCCTTCGGGTAGGCGTCGAGGATGCCATCAAGGCGGAGGAGGTCTTCACCACCCTCATGGGTGAAGAGGTCCAGCCGCGCAAGCAGTTCATCCACGCTTATGCCAAGCAGGTCAAGAACCTGGATATCTAGTCGTCCGCTCTTCCAGTCAAACAGAAACGGCCCCGGAAATCCGGGGCCGTTTTCGTTCTCTACACGCCTGTCGCTTTCGTTTTACTCGATCCTCCCCTGGCCGTCCGCCTTGAAGAGCGCCTCCACGTCATAGCCCTTGCTGCGCAGATTCTCCACCCCGCCCTGCTGGCGGTCCACCATCACAATCACCTTGGCCACTTTGCACCCGGCGGCTTCGATCGCCTCGATCGCCTTCAGCAAGGAGCCGCCCGTCGTGATCGCATCCTCCACCACCGCCACGCGCGCACCCTTCGCCGTCGGCAGATTCCCCTCGATAAGCTGGCCCGTCCCGTGGGCCTTCCTCTCAGAGCGAACGTAGAAGCCCGGCAGGGCGCGTCTCCTCTGGTACGAGGCGATCTGCGCCGCAGTGACGATCGGGATAGCGCCGGTTGCGGGCCCGCCGATGGCCTCCGCCTTCGCCTCCTGGGCGATCTCCTCCACCAGCGCGCCGACGAGCGCCACGCCCTCTGCGTCGTTCGTCACCTTGCGCCCATCGAAATAGATGGTGCTCCTTTGTCCTGAGGCGAGGGTGAAGTCGCCGCGAAGGACGGCCTTCGCCGCGATGATTTCCCTGAGGCGCTGGCGGCGCGGGTCCTGTGGATCAAGAGGCACGCCGGGCCTTCTCCGCTTTCCATTGGCGATACGAGGTCTCCAGGTTCAGCCACGTCTGGGCGCTGGACCCGAACGCTCCTGAGAGACCTTTCGCGATTTCCGGCGTGACGGCCACCTTCGCATCAATGAGGTCCTGCGCACGACGCGAGCCGAGACCGGACTTCTCTGCAAAATATTCGATGGACCGCTTCCTGGCCTTGGGTTCATCCTCGATAAACTCGCCTGGGGGAAATTCCTCTGCTCGTCTCAATTTCTTCATGGAGACCTCTAGTGATAGTCCTCTATCGCTATGACCGTCACTGCCTTATCGCTTCCTGTTCCTTCCATCTCGATTATCAACCGAAGCCGGTCATTGAGGCGCAACTAATGCTGGTGCCGGCGTTGACCTTTTAGCCGCTTGTAGCACAGGGCCCGGCGCGCATACAGGTCACGCTCGTCAGCGGCATCTCGTAACAACTGTATCGTCTTACGGTAGGTCTTCACAACCCCCGGAGGGATTCTGCCCGTGTATTGTACCTCAGAGGCCAGCCGTGCGAGGTGCCTGTCCGCAAAGTAGATTTGCATGTGCGGCGTCCACTTTGCTATCTGTACAGTCTGTGCTTCGCGATATAGGCCGAAACCGGGCCGGGGACGCGATAGGCGATGGAACGCCCAGAGGCGACGCGCCTCCTGATGTCCGTCGCGCTGATGTCTATATTCGTCGTCTCGATGACGTCCACGCGCCGCCTGGCCCCAGGGAGCGCTCGATCTAGGCGGGCCAGCGCCCGCTTAGTGGGGATGCCCGGTCGCGCCAGGGCAGCGATGCGGCAAAGGCTGAGGAGTTGTTTACTGTTGTGCCACTTGGGAAGGTCGTTCAGGGAGTCCATGCCCATGATGAAGAGCAGTTCGCAGCTCGACCCGCGCGCCTTCCTGATATCACTGGTGCTGTCCACGGCGTAAGACGGCCCCGGGCGTTCGATATCCACGGCGGAAACGGTGAAGCGCGGGTTGCCCTTGATCGCCAGGCGGACCATGGCAAGGCGATCCTTGGCGGAGGCAAGCTCCTTCGCCTCCTTCATCCAGGGGCGCGCCGCCGGGACAAAGATGACCTCGTCCAGGCCAAGCTGTTCGCGGGCCTCCTCGGCGATGATGAGGTGGCCCAGGTGTATGGGATTGAAGGTGCCGCCTAAGATGCCGCAGCGCATAGGCCTACCATTCTAATTCCACGCCGCCGAAGCGCACTCTATCGCCGATGTCTATGCCCAGCTCCTCCAGGGCCCGGCTGACGCCCAGGCGGTCAAGTTGAACCTTTGCCTGGACACGCCCTGCCCAATGCCTAAGGTCGCTCCCCAGGATCAGCCGGATTGCGCGCGGCTCGTCCACAATGTAGACATCGCCCTCTTTGTGCGCCTTTGGCTTCGGAGGAGGCTCTTCGGCCACAACCGCTATCGGCTCTGCGACGGCCTCTTTCTCCCGCTCCGCCTCCTCCGCGCGGGCCTCTACCACCCTTTGGGCGACGACTTCCATCAATTGCTTCACGCCGACATTTCCAGCGGCCGAGATGAAATAGAGCTGAGAACCAAACTTTCGGAGGGCCTCCCGTATCTCCTTCCGGCTCCCGTCCACCTCCGGCATGTCTACCTTGTTCACAACGAAGATCTGCGGCTTCTCCTGGAGGCCAGCCCCATACTCGCGCAGTTCGGAGTTTATTTCCCGGACGGCCTCGGCGATGTCTTCCAGAGAGCCGTCCACAAGGTGTAGCAGGAGGCGTGTACGGGTTGCGTGCCGGAGGAACTCATGGCCGAGGCCTACTCCTGCATGCGCGCCCTTGATGAGGCCTGGAATCTCAGCAAGCACGAAGTTCGTGTCCCCGACTGTGACAACTCCAAGCATGGGTTCCAGTGTGGTGAAGGGGTAGGGCGCTATTTTCGGCTGGGCCTTGGTAGCGGCCGCCAGCAGGGTAGACTTTCCTGCGTTCGGCCTCCCGATGATTCCCACATCAGCAAGCAGTTTTAGTTCAAGCTTGTACTTTGCCTTCTCTCCAGGTTCTCCGCGCTCAGCGATGTAAGGCACCTGTTGCGTGGGCGTTGCATAGGTAGCGTTCCCTCTGCCTCCTTTTCCACCCCTGGCAATCCGAAGGGTCTCCCCTTCCTTCAGCAATTCTCCGTACTTCTGGAGTTCCCGTGCATCCGTATGCCTCCAAATCACGGTTCCGAGCGGCACTTCGATTGTGACGTCTTCTCCCGACTTCCCGAACTTGTTATTACTGCTGCCAGCATCCCCCGGCTTAGCCTTGAACTCCCTCTTGTACCGAAAGGCACGCAAGGTTGCCTCCTGCGCGGAGGCCTTCAGAAAGATACTTCCACCCCGGCCTCCATCTCCCCCATCAGGACCGCCGCGAGGGATGTTTTTCTCCCGTCGGAAGCTGATCGCTCCACTGCCTCCATCTCCGGCAGTCGCAACGATTTCTAGAATGTCTATCATAGTTGTTTTCTAAAGAAGATAGATCATTTCTATATATAGTAGTAGCGTTAATAAGCCTGTGCGCGCTGTGCTCATTATAGGATGACTGCAGGAGTGGCTCGCGAGTTCTAGTGTGCGCAGAGAAGTGCGAACTGTGCAGGGTGTCCCTAACGCGGGAACTGCGACGAGCTAAGAGGTGGAGAGGAGGCAGGAAACGCACAGAAAAACAGGGTTATGCACAACAAGGGGCCACTTACGCACAGTCGCGGGCCGGGTTAGGCAGACTGGCTACGACGCTGATCCATGGAGTCGCGAACCTCGCCGATCTGCTTGCGAAGCTCCGCGTCCAAGTTGAGCTCGTAGGCGATCTTATCGTGCGCGCGAAGGACCGTGCTGTGTCCGCGTTCGCCGAGGAGCTGGCCGATCTCGGCAAGGGAGCGATTGGTATCTTCGCGGAGGAGGTAGGCGGCGACCTGGCGCGCGTGGGCGATGTTTTTCTTGCGCGTCTTCGCGCGAAGATCGTCCGGCGTGAGGCCGAAGTAGGCGGCGGTTGCGGAGACGATCTCCTGCGGGTTCGCGGTGGCAGGGCGCTTTGCGACTGTGGGCAGATCAGCGACGGCCTGGGCCGCGAGATCGAGGGTAAGCGGCTGGTTCGTGAGCTGTGCCATGGCGAGGAGGCGGTTGAAGGCGCCCTCCATCTCGCGGATGTTGCGGGGGACCTTGCGGGCGATGAAGTCCACCACGTCCGGCGGCACGGCGATATGCATCTGCTGGGCCTTCTTGGTGAGGATGGCCATCCGCGTCTCAAGATCGGGAGGGAGAATCTCCGCGCGAAGGCCGCCCTCCAGCCTGGAGAGGAAGCGGTCCTCCAGCAGGGGCAGCGACCGGGGAAGGGCATCGCTGGAAATGACGATCTGCTTGCTTGCGAGGTGCAGGTCGTTGAAGGTGTGGAAGAAGGTCTCCCGGGAATGTTCCTTGCCGGCGATGAACTGGATATCGTCAATGAGGAGCACATCAATACTGCGATATTTCTCCCGGAACTCCTCGACGCGCGATTCGCGCAGGGCGGAGACGAAGTCGTTGGTGAACTGCTCCGCGCTCACATAGAGATATTGCAGGCCCTTGCTCTGCACGTGATGGGCGATGGCGTGCAGGAGATGCGTTTTCCCCAGGCCGACGCCGGAATGGATGACGAGCGGGTTGTAGCTGTGCCCCGGATTTTCAGCGACGGCGACGGCGGCGGCGTGAGCGAAATGGTTCGATTTGCCAACGACGAAACTGGCGAAGGTATAGCGCGGATTGAGGCTGTTCCCCTGGGGGCGCGAGCGCTCTCTGGCGGGAGCGGCTGGAGCAGGCGCGCGCAACGAGAGTCCGCCATCGTCCTGCGCCGCGATTCCTGCATGAACGACTCGGTAGGTGACTGTAACCTCTCGCTGGAGAAGCGCCTTGAGGGTTTTGTGGATGATCGGCGTCATCCGCTTCTCAAGACACTCCGCCACGAAAGCGGAGGGAGCGCCTACGGTGAAGACGTCCCCGCTATATTCCAGTCCTACCGTGTCCTTCAGCCAGGTTTCGTAGTTGTGACGAGTGACTTCGACTTGGAGACGCCCGAGGGCGGTCTCCCAGACTTCGCGGGCGAGCCGCACGATCAAGGAAAACTCCAAAAACCAGAGGGAGTGGAAAAGTCCGTGGCACAAGGTACAGCAGTGACAGGATGCGGTCAAGTCATTTCGTCGCGAGTTTTCTAGAGAAATGCGCATGCTCACGAAACGACAAACGAAACGCACACAATCGCCACGAGCGCGTTCGTGCGCAAAAACATCACGAGAGCCGTTTGTCCCCGGGAAATCGTCGCTCTATAATCGTCTGACGATGGCGCGCGTCATTTTCATGGGAACGCCGGATTTCGCAGTGCCTGCGCTCGAGCAGCTCGTTCGAGGAGGCAGCGAAGTCGTTGCCGTCTATGCCCAGCCGGACCGTCCGTCCGGGCGCGGACGGCAAATCGAAGAGACGCCGGTGAAGCGGCGCGCGCTGCAGCTCGGCTTGCGCGTCTGCACGCCGAAGACCCTTCGCGCCCCTGAAGCGATTGACGAGCTGCGGAGCTTTTCCCCCGAGGTGCTTGTGGTCGCCGCGTACGGAAAGATCCTGCCGCAGGCTGTTCTGGACGCCGCGCCCAAAGGGGCGCTCAACATCCACCCATCGCTCCTGCCGAAGTACCGGGGGCCTTCGCCCCTGGCAGCGGCGATCCTTGCGGGGGATCGGGAGACGGGCGTCACCATCATGCTGCTCGATGCCGGGATGGACACGGGCCCGGTTCTCGCGCAGCGGCGAACGCCGATCCATGATGACGACACGACGGGAAGCCTTGGCGAGCGGCTTGCCCGAGAGGGCGCGGAACTGCTAACGGAGACGCTCTCGCTGTGGCTTGCCGGGAGCATTTCTCCCCGGGCGCAGGACGAGCGCGAGGCGACTGTGACGAAGCTCGTGGAGAAGGAAGACGGGCGGATCGAATGGTCGCGCCTGGCGCGGGAGTTGTGGCTGCAGACGCGGGCGTACAGTCCGTGGCCCGGCAGCTTCACCACATGGCGAGGCGCGAATGTGAAGATCCTGCAAGCCCGACCGCTTGATGGCGTGTACGGCGCGCCTGGAGCGATAGTGCTCCTAAATGCTACCGGGGACGGAGAGAGGGGAAGGCAGTTGGCCATCTGCGCGGGAAGCGGAGCGCTGGTCGTGGAGCGACTGCAGCTTGAAGGCAAGCGCGCGATGACGGCGCAGGAGTTCCTGGCGGGGCGGCCCGATTTTCCCGGAGAACGGCTCCCGAGCTAGAGCTACTTCTTCTCCGGCTTGGCAGGAGCGCCCTTCGCGGGAGCGGCGCCCTTGGCGGCGGGGGCGGCAGGAGCAGCGCCTTTCGCCGGCGCGGCAGCTCCGCCCTTTGCCGCAGGAGCGGCGCCTTTGGCGGGAGCGGCAGCGCCACCTTTGGCAGCGGGCGCTGCGCCCTCGGCAGTCTTTTCGCCTGCGGGAGCGGCGGCCCCTTCCGCCGGGGCAGCGCCTTCGGCGGCGGCCACGGGAGCCTCTTCGATCTCTTTGACCTTCTGGACGAAGGCCACTTTCGCCACGGCCTGGGAGGGCTTGGTCAGCATCGTGACCCGCTCAGGGACGGGGAGCGCCGAGGCCTTCACGTCGTCACCGAGCTTGTGCAGGTCTGTGCAGTCAATCGTGATGCTGACCGGCAGATCGGCGGGGAGACATTCGACTTCAAGAGCCGGAATCATGATGGCGACGCGGAGCTCGTTCTTCGCCAGGTTCGGGTCAACGTTCTTCACGGTGAGGGGAACGCGCCCGCGCATCTTGCGGGCAGGGTCCACGTGATAGAAATCAACGTGGACGATCTCTTCGGTCAGCGGGTCGCGCTGGATGTTCCAGATGAAGGCGCTGCGCTCAACGGACTCGCCGTGGACCTTGAGAGAGACGAGGCTGTTCCGCGAGGTGGTGGCAACTGCCTTGACAAGGCTCTTGGCGTCAACCTGCAGGGAGGAGGAGACCATCCCGGCGCCATAGAGATTGGCGGGGACAAAGCCCGCTCGCCGCAGATAGCGGCTCTTTTTGCCGGTCAACGCGCGCGCACGAACATCTAAGGTTAGTTGAGCCATGGTTCCACACTCGCGGAGGGGGTGCAAACGAGCATCAAGAATACCGCAACCGGGCCTCTGCTGCAACCGCGCTCCTGGAGGGCCTATACTGAAGGCGCGCCTTGGAGAGCGCCCCATGGCCGCTTCCTTTTCTACAGTAACGCGCAGACATAACGCGATCCTCGCCCTCTATAACCCAGGCTATCGCTGGCTGTGGTTCGCTTCGTTCTTCACCTGGAGCGCGCTGCAGATGCAAGGGCTGGCCCGGGGCTACCTGGCCCGCGACCTGACAGAGGACCCCTTCACTATCACCGCCGTCTTTGCGATGGGATCAGCCCCCATCATCTTTGCCCCCTTCGCGGGCGCTCTCGCCGACCGGGTGGACCGCAAGCTTCTCGTCGCTGCCGCAGAGACGCTGAACCTGGGCGTGACGCTCATTACAGCGATTCTGGTCACAACCGGCGGCATCAGCGTCCCGGCCCTGATGGTCCTGGGCTTTATCAGTGGCTTCCTCATGGGCGTAACCCTCCCCGCGCGCCAGGCGATGATCGCCGACCTGGTCGCGCCGGAGGCCGCGCCGAACGGCCTGGTGCTGTTCAACGGCGTCTTCAACGTCACCATGATCGCAGGCCCGGCCATCGCGGGATTCATCGTGAGCGGCGGCGGCGTTGAGGCCGCCTACTACACCGCCCTGGCGGTGAACGTGGTCGGCCTGCTCCTTGTGCTGCGGGTTCCCAGGCTGCCGCCTTCGCGAAAGGTCAGCGGCCAATCGGCCATGCAGACCTTTGTGGACGGGTTCCGATATATAGGAAAGACGCCGTTCCTGGCGCAGTTGCTCATCGGCGCGGGTCTGGTTACGATGTTTTCCGCGCCCTACCAATCGCTCCTGCCCATCTTCCAGCGGGACGTGCTGAAGGTAGACGCCTCCGGGCTCGGCTGGCTTCAGACCGCCACGGGCATCGGCGGGCTCATCGCGGCGGCGGCCCTCGCCGTGAGCGCCTCCCGTTCCCGGAACACGGGGTGGATGCTCTTCTTCGGCGTCCTCTCGGGCCTGTGCGTAGCGGGCTTTGCGCGCTCGGAGCTCTTCCTGCTCTCCGTCTTCCTCATGTTCCTCGTCGGGTTCTTCCAGTCCCTCTATATGATCATCAACATGACGCTGGTTCAGGTGGTGACGACGAAGGAGTTTCAGGGAAGGGTCTTCTCCATCCGCATCGTAATCTGGGGCGTCGCGCCCCTCGGACAGCTGGCCGTGGGCGGCTTGGCGAACGCCTATTCCCCGCAGACGGCGCTGGCGATCTTCGGCCTCTCAGCGGCCGCCACCCAGGTGGGGATGATCTTCCGGCTGCGCGGCGCACGAGAGCCTGAAGGCGGCGCCGCTACGCGGCCGGGAGGGTGAAGCGGAAGACGGAGCCCTTCCCGAGATCGCTCTCGGCCCAGATGATGCCGCCGTGCGCCTGGACGATGTGCTTGCAGAGAGCCAACCCCAGCCCCGCGCCTTTGCTCGCCCGGGAGCGATCGGCCTTGTAGAAGCGCTCGAAGACATGCGGCAGGTCTTCGGAGGCGATGCCCTCGCCCGCATCGCGCACAGAGATTTCCACGAACGCGCCCGACACGCGCGCCGTGACGGAGACGGAACGTTCTTTAGGCGTGTACTTCATCGCGTTGTCCAGCAGATTCATGAGGACGCGGTGGATAGCGGCGCTGTCTGCCACGACAGCCGGCAGCCCCTCGGCGAGGTCAACGTTCACCTGGAGGCCCAGCCTCTCCGCCTGCGGCTGGATGCGATGCACGGCCTCCCGGATAAGTTCGGCAGCGGCGCGCGGGGCCAGATCGAACTGGACGCGCCCGGTCTCGATGCGGGATAGGTCAAGGAGCTGCTGGACGATCTCCGTGAGGTGGTCCACTTCCACGTTGATACGGGAGAGGAAGTCCTTAGCGGCAGCCTGGTCTTGGAGCGCGCCGCCCTCGAGCGTTTCCACAGCGGCCTTGACTGAGGCGAGCGGCGTGCGCAATTCGTGGGAGATATTGGCGACGAAGTCCTTGCGCATCGCCTCCAGTCGTTGGATCTCCGTCAGGTCTTGGGCCAGGACAAGGACGCCCAACTCCGATTCGAAGCGGATGGGCGTGGCGGTCACGTTGAGGAGCCGCCGCTCCGAGCCGAACTCCAGGTGGCGGGACTGGCGGCGCCCCTCGGCTCCGGCGGCGTTCGCCAGGCGGCCGATATCATGGTCGCGCACGACCGCCATGAGGCGCGCGCCCACCACGCCGCCCGACGTCGCGGCGAAGAGGCGGACCGCCGCCGGATTCGCGACGCGCACGATGTCTCCAGCGTCCACCAGCAGAAGGGCGTCCGCCATGCTGTTGATGATCGTCCCCAGCGTATCGCGCTCCGCATAGCCGATGCGGACCTGCTTCTCCAGGCTGTCCGCCATCTCGTTGATCGCCAGGGCCAGCGGCTCCGCCTCCGCGACCACCGGCTCGGAGACGCGCTCGCTCAATGCGCCGCCGGAGAGGCGCGTGGTGACATCGGCCAGCTGCCGGAGGGAGCGGCGCAGCATCCCCGTGATCCACAGGGCGGCAGCCACCAAGACGGCGAGGGCGATGGCCCCGCTGATCAGGAGCGGCGCAGCCACGCCGCCGCCTGCGGCGCCGATGGAGGCGGCGGGCGCGGAGGCCCGAACAGCGCCGACGATCCGGTCATCGAGGCCGCGCAGGGGAACCGCCAGGTACAGGCGGCGCTCCCCGGTGTCAGGACTGAGGCGCATCGAGCGGCCTTCGCCCCCGGAAAGGGCCGCCGCAACCTCCGGAGCGTCGCGGAGACTCAGGGAGGCCTGAGCGTTCGAGGCGAAGACGAGGGACCCGTCTGCGCGGACGATGGCCGCGTCGCTCTTGCCGTCGAGAAGGGAAGCGCTGGCCGCCATGAGGAGCACATCGCGACGCGGGTCGTTGAGAGCAAAGCTCGCAGCGGCGGAGAGGCCGCGGGCCTCCGCCGAGAGGCGCTTCTCCAGCGCCGCTTCCGCGTTATCGCGGGCGCGCCCGGCGAGGATGACGCCGAGGACGATGAGGACGACGATCAGCGGAAGCAGGATGACGGGGAAGGCGCGCCAGAAGAGACTCCTTGGCATGCTAGCCCTCGAACTTGTAGCCGACGCCGCGCACGGTGAGGAGATGCTTCGGCTCGCCGGGCGCCTCCTCTATCTTCTCGCGGAGCCATCGGATGTGTACGTCAACCGTTCGCGAATCGCCGCCGTACTCATAGCCCCAGACCTGCTCAAGGAGCGCGTCGCGCGTGAAGACGATGGCCTTGTTGCGCATCAGGAAGGCCAGCAGGTCGAACTCCTTGGGGCGCAGGGCAATGGGCCTTTCGCGCAGCTTCACCCGGCGGGCGGCGGGATCGAGGGTGAGGCCGTCGCTGCGCAGGACCTCGCCTGCGGGAGCGGCCTTGGCCGCGCGCCTGTCCAGCTCCACGCGCCGGAGGAGGGCCTTCACCCGCGCCATCAGCTCCCGCATGCTGAAGGGCTTGGTCATATAGTCGTCTGCGCCGAGCTCCAGACCCACGATCTTGTCCACCTCTTCAGCTTTCGCGGTCAGCATCAGGATTGGGAGCGTTGTTTCGCGGCGGAGGATCCGGCAGACCTCAAGGCCGTCAATCTTCGGCAGCATGAGGTCCAGGATGACCAGGTCGGGGGCATGCTGTTTGGCCATGGCGAGCCCTTCGGCGCCGTCTTTGGCCGCGAGTGCGGAGTAGCCCTCGCGTTCCAGTGAGTACGTGATGGCGCGCGCGAGGGTCTCTTCATCCTCGACGACGAGAACGGCCGGAGAGGCCATGGCAACACTCCGCACCCATTATACCCGGGAAGCCTTCCATCCCGGCGCGCCGCCCTGATAACGCTTTGTTAACGCGGCGGCCGTCGCCTTGGTGATGATGGCGGCGGCGTGGGCCGTCGCATATTCCAGGGAGGGAGCGTGCGCGAGAAGCGGCTCCGCGCCCACAATGCCCAGGCCCGCCAGGTCGGGCAGGTCCGTCGCCACATGCCCGGCGACGACGATGACGGGCACGCCCGCGCGCTTGGCGCAGGCGGCCACCTCTCTGGGGCCTTTGCCGGAGAGCGTCGTGCGGTCGAACGCGCCCTCCCCGGTGATGACCAGGTCCGCCTGAGCGATACGCTTGTCCAGGCCGGTGACGCCGAGGACCAGCTTGGAGCCGTGCAGCAGTTTGGCTCTGCAGAGGGCATGCAGACCTCCGGCCAAACCTCCGGCGGGCCCGGCAAGAGGCATCGCGCGCAAGTCAACGCCCGCCTGGGCGGCGACGACTGCGCTAAAGTGCTCCATAGCGGCTGCAAGCTCCTTCGCCATCTGGGGGGTCGCTCCCTTTTGGGGCGCGAAGGTCCACGCGCCCCGGGGTCCGCAGAGCGGGATGTCCACGTCGCAGGCGACGCTGATCGCCGTCTGGGCCAGGCGCACATCGAGAGCCGAGAGGTCAATGCGATGGAGCCGTGCCAGGGCACCGCCGCCGGGAGGCAAGGGAGCGCCTGAGGAGTCAAGGAAGCGCCCGCCAAGCGCCGCAACGGCTCCTGTGCCTCCATCCACCGTGGCGCTACCGCCGATGCCGACGAGGATCTTTCGGTAACTTGCCTTTAGGGCGGCCGTGATCAACTGGCCCGTGCCGAAGGTCGTCGTCCGCAGGGGGTCAAGCTCCTCTGTCTTGAGGAGGCGGATGCCGGAGGCCTGAGCCATCTCCACCACGGCGGTTTCGCCATCGCCCAACGCGCCCCAACGAGCAGAGATGGCCCGCCCAAGGGCGTCCTGAACGTGAGCAGTGAAGTAGCGGCCCCTGGTGGCGGAGACCAGGACATCGAGGGTGTCATCGCCGCCATCGGCCATGGGCGCGATGGTGACCGTGGCCTGGGGCAAGGCCTGGCGAACGCCTTCGGCCATCGCCTGCGCGGCCGCGAGCGCGGTGAGGCTGCCCTTGAAAGCCTGCGGGGCGCACAGGACGTTCATGACGGCGGAGTATACCAGGTTAGGGTTGTATAATCATCGAGATTTCAGGGAGGCGCGCCGGATGGCGAAGCGCACGAAACAGCCGGACCTTGCCCGCGAAGCCGCAGAGATCGTCGGCCCGTCCGCCGTGCTCTTTGAGCCCGAAGACCTGTTGGTCTTTGAGGCCGATGGTTCCATCGGCAAGGGCGCGCCGAGCGTCGTGGCCTTCCCCACGACGACGGAGCAGGTCGCGGCGCTCGTCAAGCTGGCGAATGCGCACGGCGCCCCCGTGCTCCCCAGGGGAGCAGGCACCGGGCTCAGCGGCGGCGCGGTGGCGATACAAGGAGGCCTGCTCATCAGCCTGACGCGCATGAACAGGATTTTGGAGATAGACCCCATCGCGCGGACGGCCCTGGTGGAGCCGGGCCTCGTGAACCTTCACCTAAGCCAGCAGACCGCGAAGCACGGCTTGCACTACGCGCCCGATCCCTCCAGCCAGCGCACCTGCACCATCGGCGGCAACGTGGCGGAGAACTCCGGCGGGCCGCACTGCCTGGCCTACGGCGTGACCACGAACCACATCCTCGGCGCGGAGGCCGTCCTTCCCAACGGCGATATCGTCTGGCTCGGCGGGCCGACGCAAGACAGGCCGGGGTACGACCTCACAGGACTCTTCGTCGGCTCCGAGGGAACGATGGGCATAGCGACGAAGGTGCTGGTGCGGCTCACCCAGAACCCGGAGGCGGTTCGGACCCTGCTGGCCATCTTTGATGATGTCAGCCAGGCAAGCCGCGCCGTCTCCAACATCATCGCGGCGGGCATCATCCCGGCGGCGCTGGAGATGATTGACAAGGTGACGATGAGCGCAGTGAGCCAGGCCGTTGACGGCGCGGACTATCCGCCGGAGGCGGGAGCCGTGCTCCTTATCGAGGTGGACGGCCTGCGGGAGTCCGTCGCGGCCGAGGCGGCCTCTGTAGAGGAAGTCTGCAAGGGGCTTGCCGCCCGAGAGATCCGCTCCGCCGAGAGGCCGGAAGACCGCGAGCGACTCTGGGCCGGCCGCAAGGGCGCGCTGGGGGCACTTGGCCGCCTGGCGCCCAACTATTACATCCTGGACGGCGTTGTTCCGCGCTCCAAGCTGCCGGAGGTCCTTGCCAGGGTGCTGGAGATCTGCGAGCGCCACCGCTTCCGCGTCGCCAATGTCTTTCATGCGGGCGATGGCAACCTGCACCCCAACGTCCTCTTCGATGAGCGCGTCCCGGGCGAAAGCGAGCGCGTCCTGCTCGCCGGCGAGGAGATCATGCGCGTCTGCGTTGAAGTGGGCGGCTCCATCACAGGAGAGCATGGCGTGGGTCTCGAAAAGAAGAGCTTCATGCCGCTCATCTTCTCCGCCGACGACATGGCAGCGATGGAGAAGGTGAAGGCGGCCTTCTACGCCACGGAGAACTTCAACCCGTGCAAGGTGCTCCCCACGGGCCGGGGCTGCGGCGAAGCGAGCCGCCACCCCATGCGCGCCGCCATGGGCGCTGAAGCGGTGCTGTGAGCGCGCCATGACCACCGCCAGCCTAGAACAGACCTTCGCCGCCGCCGTCGGCGCGCAGTATATCGCCTCAGGCGGCGAATTGAGCGCCTTCGCGGTGGACGGCGTTGTTCCCCGGACGGCGCTCTTTCCCGGGGATGCGGCGCAGACGGCGCGCGCGATGAAGATCGCGGCGCAGGAGCGCATATCGGTGATGGCCCGCGGCGGCGGCACGATGGTGTCCCTTGGCCGCCCGCCTGAGCGCCCGGGCGTGGTCATCGGCCTGCGGCGGATGAACCGCGTGCTGGAGCACGAGCCCGCCGACCTCACCGTGACGGTGGAGGCGGGCATTACCCTTGAGGGGTTGAACCGCAACCTGGCAAAACACGGCCAGATGCTTCCCCTTGATTCGCCGCACGCGGATAGGGCCACCATCGGCGGCATCCTTTCGGCGAACGTCGCCGGCTCCCGCCGGCTTGGTTACGGCGCCGCCAGGGACAGGCTCATCGGTGTGAAGGTTGTGGAGGCGAACGGCCTGGTCATCAAGGGCGGCGGCAAAGTCGTGAAGAACGTCGCCGGCTACGACCTCTGCAAGCTCTTCATCGGCGCCCTCGGCAGCCTCGGCATCATCACGGAGGCGACCTTCAAGCTGGCGCCGCTGCCGGAGTCGCGGGCGACGCTGCTCGGGGCCTTCGTGAAGCTGGAGGAGGCCCTGGCCTGCGCCGCTTTACTCATGCAGAGCAGCCTCCGCCCGGTTGCCCTCGACCTTTTCAACGCCGCCGCATACCGACTTTCGGCCCCACGCGCCGCCCTGCCGGATATGGGCGACCGGGATTATTTTGTTGCTGTGGCTTTTGATGGGAAGCCTGAGGCGGTGAAGCGCCAGGTTCAGGTCGCCCACAAACTGATCGCCGAAGCGCAGGGGAAGCCGCTCGTGGTTGACGACCCCGGCGCGCACGACGCTTTGTGGCGAGAAATTGTGAACATGGGCCGTCGCGTTGACCGGCCATCTTCGATGATCACCAAGGCGGCGACGCGGTTCCCCGAGTTCGCGCGCCTCGTCCACGGCCATGAGGCCCTCGCCGAAAGCACGCATCTGGAAGCGGCGATCGTCGCCCATCTGGCGGGCGGCATCATCCGCACAGCCTGGTGGGCCGAAGGCGGAGGCCCCGGCGAAGCCAGGCCGATGAGCGAGACGGCGGCGACGTTGCGCAAGGCGACGGCCAACGGAGGCGGGACCTTTATCTTGGAGAGCGCCACCGCCGCCATCAAGCGCGCCATTGACGTCTGGGGCGAGCTGGGGAACGACTTCCCCATCATGCGCAACCTGAAGGAGCGCTTCGATCCGGCGCGCATCATGAATCCCGGAAGGTTTGTGGGCGGCCTATGAGCGCGCAGGCCCCCTTCTTTTCCGGACAGGACGCCCCGGCGGAGGCCGATATCTGGCGCTGCGTCCACTGCGGCCTCTGCCTGCAATCGTGTCCCACCTATGTGCAGACGGGCCTGGAGACCGAATCGCCGCGCGGGCGCATCTCCATCATGAAGGCGGTCCACGAGCGGCGCACGGGGCTCACGGAGACGGCGACGGCGCACCTGGAGCTGTGTCTGCAATGCCGCGCCTGCGAAGCCGTCTGCCCCTCGGGCGTTCCCTTCGGCCGCATGATGGAGGCGACGCGCGCGCAGATCGCCGCAAAGACGAAGCGAGCGTTCGTCGAGCGCGTGGGGCGGAAGCTCGCATTCCGCGTGCTGCTCCCCAGGCCGCGGCTCATGCGCGCGATGGGCTACTGCCTCAAGCTCTACCAGCGCACCGGCCTCCAGTGGCTTGTGCGCCAGCTGCGCCTGCTCAAGCCCTTCGGCCCCCTTGACCGCATGGACCAGCAACTGCCGATGCTGCCCAAGTTCTATTCGCCGCCCAGGGGCGAAGTGGTCCCTGCCCTCGGCGCGAAGAAGCGCCTGGTCGCGATGCTGAACGGCTGTGTGATGCCGCTCACCTACGGCCCGGTGAACGAGGCGACGGCGCGCGTCTTAGCGCACAACGGCTGTGAGGTGGTCGTGCCCAGACGTCAAGGCTGCTGCGGCGCGCTCAGCGCCCACGGCGGCGAGCGCGAAGCAGCCCGCGCCCTGGCGCGGAAGAACATAGACGTCTTGTTGGCAACCGGTGCGGAGGCCGTCATCGTGAACTCCGCCGGGTGCGGCTCGGCGATGAAGGAGTATGGCGACCTGCTGAAGGACGACTCGGCCTACCGGGAGAAGGCGGAGCGCTTTGGGAAGATGGTGAAGGACGCGAACGAATTCCTGGCGGGCCTGCCCCTGGCACCGGGGAAAAGGGCCATCGAAGCGCGCGTGACCTACCAGGACTCGTGCCACCTGGCTCACGCCCAGCGCATCAAGGATGCGCCGCGCGCGGTGCTGAGGGCCATCCCGGGGCTGAAGCTCATCGAGATGCAGAACGCCGATATGTGCTGCGGCGCGGCAGGCGTCTATAACATCGTTCAGCCGGAGATGTCGTCGCGGCTCCTCGAGCATAAGATGGAGCATGTCGCTGCGGCGCAGCCGGCGATCATCGCCACGGCGAACCCGGGCTGCATGCTTCAGCTCCAGCGCGGCGTTGAGCGCAACGGGATGCGCGCCCGGGTGGCGCACGTTGTTGAGTTGCTGGACGAATCGTACCGGGACTAGCCGCCCAGCGCCTTCTGCGCCGCGGCCAGGCCTGCGCCGGGCGCCGGTTTGAAGCCCTGTCGCGGCAGCAGCCGCTCTAGGGCGCTCAAGAGGGTGAAGGTGTTCTTCGGCGTGGCGTTGTAGCCCATGAGGCCCACGCGCCAGATCTTGCCCTTCAAGGGGCCAAGCCCGCCGCCGATCTCGATGTTGAACTCGTTGAGGAGGGCGCTGCGCATCGCCATATCGTCCACGCCCTGGGGGATCTTCACTGTCGTGAGCGGGTTCGCGCGGAAGGCCGCCGGAGCCAGGAGTCCCAGACCCATCGCCTCCACGCCCGCGCGAAAGGCCGCCGCGACCGCCTGATGCCGGGCGTGGCGCTGCTCCAACCCCTCTTCCACGACGACGCGGAGCGCCTCGCGCAGGGCGTAGACCATCGTGATCGGCGCGGTGTGGTGGTAGGTGCGCTCGGAGCCCCAGTACTTATCGAGCATCGTCAGGTCCAGGTACCAGTTAGCCACCCTGCTCTTCCGATTGCGGAGCACATCCAGCGCGCGCTGGCCGAAGGTGATGGGCGCAAGGCCCGGGGGAGCGCCGATGCACTTCTGCGTGCCGCTATAGGCGATGTCCACGCCCCACTCGTCAATCCGCACGTCCACGCCGCCGAGCGAGGTCACCGTATCCGCCAGGAGCAGCGCCCCGTGGTCGTGGGCCAGGCGCGCAAGCTCGGGGAGCGGTTGCAAGACGCCTGTTGACGTTTCGGCATGGACGATAGCGACGAGCTTGGCCCTCTTTTCTTTTTCCAAGGCCGCCTTGAACTGCGCCGGGTCCAGGGGCCTGCCCCATTCCCCCTCAACGCGCACGACCTTTGCTCCGTAGCGCGATGCCATATCCGTGATGCGCTCGCCGAAGTAGCCGTGCACGCCGACTACAACTGTATCGCCGGGCTCGATGACGTTGCACAGCGCCGCCTCCATCCCTGCGGAGCCTGTGCCGGAGACGGGAATGGTGAGCTTGTTCGCCGTCTTGAAGACAAGGCGCAGGAGATGCACCGTCTCATCCATGAGTGCGAGGAAGGCCGGATCAAGGTGGCCAAGCAAGGGTGTGTTCATGGCCTTGTGGACGCACGGCGGGATGTTCGCCGGGCCTGGGCCGAGCAAGAGGCGTTCGGGCGGGTTTAGCTCGCCCACGGTGCGTTCGGTCATGCTTCCTCCGGGAGTCGAAAGGCGTAGCGGTCAGCCTAGCAGCGGCTTCGGCGGGCCGTCAAGGAAAGGGCGTGCCACCCCTTACGGCCCTGCTGCATCTAATGGGATGCACCTATGCCGCAAGCCGTCACGATTGTGATCATCGGCGATGATGCTCTGGCCCGGGCGGGGCTTGCCGCGCTCCTGGAAAGGGGCGAAGGGGTGAGCATCTCTGCCCAGCTCACGGAAGGTGAGGCGACGCCCGAAGCGCTAGCTGCTTTCTCGGCGCAAGTGTTGCTCTGGGACGTCGGCTGGGGGCCGTTGCTGCCTGCGCGCCTCGAGGCCGTCCGCGCCCTAGCCCTCCCCCTCGTCGCTGATGCCGCCCAGGCCGCCGAGGTTCGCCTCTCCGGCGCCCGCGGCCTTTTGAAGAGGACTGCGCGTCCCTCCCAGGTGCAGGCCGCCATCCATGCCGTGGCGGAGGGCATCGCGGTCTACGATGCCTCGCTGGCCGAGCGCGGGTGGGCCCCCCAGGCGGGCCTGAACGCCGCCGACGAGCTGACATCACGGGAGATCGAGGTCCTGCGCCTCCTTGCCGAAGGGCTTTCCAACAAGGCTATCGCAGGCCGCTTGAACGTCACGGAGCACACCGTGAAGTTCCATGTGAACGCCATCTTGGGCAAACTCGGCGCGCAGAGCCGCACCGAGGCGGTTACCCGTGCGACGCGCCTCGGGCTCATCATCCTCTAACTGTCCTCTTTCCTAGGGAAAGACTAGCCCTTCGGCTAGTCCCCTCCTGCCGCAGCGCTTCTATCGTTGGTCTATCGGAATCGTGCATGGCTGTGTAGCGGCGCGTCATTTGGAGGAAAGCGATGTCGAGCATCCTAGGAACGCTCTCGGAGAATCTTGCAACAACGGTTGAGCTGGCAGGGCCGTCCATCGTGCGCGTGGAAGGGCGAAGCAGACTCCCAGCCAGCGGCATCGTCTGGTCGTCCGATGGCGTCATCGTGACGGCGAACCACGCTCTCGAGCGCGATGAGGGCATCGGCATCGGCCTGCCGAACGGCGCGAGTACCCAGGCGAGCCTCGCGGGGCGCGACCCTACGACGGACATCGCCGTCCTGCGCGTCCAAGTGACGGGGCTCGCGAAGGCCACATGGGCCGAGCATATGACGCTCCGCGTCGGCCATATCGTTCTCGCCCTCGGCCGCCCCGGGCGCACTGTGCAGGCCACCATCGGCGTCGTCAGCGCCCTGGGCGATGCCTGGCGCACTGCCGTCGGCGGCCGAATAGATCGCTATGTCCAGACGGACGTCACGATGTGCCCCGGCTTCTCCGGCGGCCCCCTCGTCAGCGGCGCGGGACAGTTCGCCGGGATGAACTCCACGGCCCTCAATCGCGGCGCGCCTGTGGCGATTCCTCACGCCACCATCGGCCGCGTCGTCGAGGCGATCCTTGCCCACGGCAGGGTGAAGCGCGGCTACCTCGGCATCGGCACCTACCCCGTGCGTCTCCAGGGGGCCACGGCGCAACAGGCCAAGCAGGAGACAGGGCTCCTCGTGAACTCCGTGGAACCGGGAAGCCCCGCCGATATAGGGGGGCTCCTCCTCGGCGATATCGTCATCGCTCTCGAAAAGCAGCCTGTGCGCTTCCCCAACGAGTTGCTGGCCTCCCTTGGCGGCGAGCGCGTGGGCAAGGCCGTCCAAGTGACTGTGGTGCGCGGGGGCCAGGTCCGCGACCTCTCGGTCATAATCGGTGAACGCCCCTAAGGAGCATCGTCATGCCTGCCATCCTTGACGCGCTTAACAATGAGCTTGCAAAGACCGTGAACCAGGCTGAACACGGCCTCGTCCACATCCAGAGCGGATCGGGCTTCGGCTCAGGGACCATCGTGCACCCGGACGGGCTCATCGTGACCAACGCCCATGTCATCGGCGGCGGCGTGAAGGAGGTTTCTCTCCCGGACGGGAGCCGAGTCGAAGCGCGCATCCTGGCTGACGACCGCTACTACGATCTCGCCGCGCTCTCCGCCCCCGCCTCAGGCCTCACGCCCATCGCCCTCGGCGATTCCGATAGACTGCGCTCTGGGCAATTCCTCTTCGCCATCGGCAACCCGTGGGGCGTCCCCGGCGCGGCCACGGCGGGCGTCTACATCGGCAAGCGGCGAGAGGTCCGCCTGGACGGCGGTCCGGCGCGCGAATGGCTCGCGGCCGGTATCCACGTGCGCCCGGGACACTCGGGCGGCCCCCTCGTTGACGCCGAAGGCCGCCTGGTCGGCATCAATACGATGATGGCTGGGCTGGATGTCGGCCTTGCGGTGCCCGTGGCGGCGGTGAAGCGCTTCTTGAAGGAAGCCTTCGGCGTGTGAAGGGCGCTAGAGAAAGTCAACGGTGTACGGGTGAAGACCCTCTCGGTGTCGGCGTGCATAGTCGGTCAAAGCAGCAGCTATCGTGGAGATGCGGTCGGGCGGAATCGAATAGGGAACGATGAGGACGCCGAAGTGCGGACGCTGATCGTTGAACCATTGCAGCGTGAGCTTGATGAAGTCGTCCCGGTTGCGCGTGACAAGACATCGCCCGGCCTTCGCGGCAAGCCGGAGCTGCTCCCCGCCGGTCAACCCCCGCGCATCTGCCTCATGAGCGCTGACTGCGTCCACTCTGGCGGCGCGAAGCAATGTAGCAACGCGGGGGTTGATATCCTCGTCAAGGTAATACTTCACTCAGCCATCGCCCGCAGCGAAGGGTGCTGCTTCCCTAAGCGCTCTTTCGTCCAGGATACGTTGCGGGTGAGAGCGCGCTCGATTTCATCCGGATAGGCGGCGTAATAGCCGAGGGCGGCGCGGAGCTGGGCTTGGGTGAGCCAGTCGTAGGCTTTGCGGAGGCGCGGCCATGATGACGACATGTGTTTGTATGCTGCGATGACCTCCCAGACATCCAGCCCCGTGTCAGCGATGCGAGCACGACGTCCTGATGGACCTTCGGCGAACCAGATCCCAGGACAACGGCGCATCTTGAGCGCTTCTTCCAGGAGCTCGTTCGTCAGCGAAGAGAAATCGCGTTGTGCGGCGTCGGCTAAGCCTTCGATTCCCTCCGCGACCTCTTGAGGAACGCGAAGGCTCTTTTGGATTGTTTTCATGCGGAGCCTCCTTCATGTATCCCATTGTACTACGTTGTCATTCATCGTCTACAAAGGCGCTGCGTGCGGGGCTGGCCGGAGCCCTGGTACTATGAAGGCGGCCAGGCCCTGCCGCCGGCCCGCCTGTGACCGTACGGACGTCGCAAGGAGGCCCACATGCCCGCCAAGCTGACCGCCGCGCACAAAAGGTTCTTTACACAGGCGAACATCGGCCACCTGGCCACGTTGATGGAGGACGGAAGCCCTCAGGTGACCCCCGTTTGGCTCGATCTGGAGAGGAACACCATCCTCGTCAATACTACGGATGAGCAGCAAAAGACGCTGAACGTGGCGAGGGATCCGCGCGTCGCCATCTCCGCCGTTGACACCAAGGATCCCTACGACGCAATCTACGTCCGAGGCCGCGTCATAGAGCGGCGTCACAAAGGCGCGGAGGCGCATATCCACAAGCTCTCCCGCGGTATCTTGGAGAGAGGCAGTTTCCCTGGGGAAGCCCCGGCGAGGTTTGCGTCATCCTCGTCATCCGCCCGGAAACGGTCGGCGTCCTCGAATGACGGCTACTGCGCATCCTCTTTGAGCGCGCGGATGCGCTCTACCAGGTACGGGAGCGCCTGACCGGAGGGCGCGCGGATGATGACGTCGCACGCGCCTGAAAGCGCCGTCGGCAACGGGTTCACCTCGATCAGCGGCGCGCCCCGCTGTTGGGCGATCGTCGGCAGGCTCGCCGCCGGGTAGACCAGGGCCGAGGTGCCGATGACCAGCATGCAATCGGCCAGGAAGGCTTGCTCCTGGCAGACGCCCAGGACGTCCTGCGGGATCGGCTCGCCGAACATCACGCCGTCGCCCTTCAAGATGCCCTGGCATCTCGGACAGCGCGGCGGGAGGACGGTCAGCGGGATCTCATCGCGGTGGTAGCGCGCCAGGCAGGTGAGACAGCGCACCTTGTAGCGGTTGCCGTGGATCTCCGCCACCTTCATGCTGCCCGCCGCCTGGTGCAGGTTGTCCACGTTCTGCGTCACGATGTGCTGGAGGCATCCCGAGCGCTCCATCACCGCAAGGGCGTAGTGCCCCGGGTTCGGCCTGCCCGCTTCCAGCGCCTTCGTGAAGGCCTCCATGTCCGGGTCTTGCGGCTTCAGGCGGTTCTCCCACCAGGCCTTCGGGTCTCGCAGGAAGGCTTGGTAACCCCGCATGTCCGGTTCGCCTTTCTTGGTCCACAGCCCGCCAGGCCCGCGAAAGGTCGGGATGCCGCTCTCCGCCGAAAGGCCCGCGCCCACCAGGGCCACCGTGTGCTTAGCCCGCAGCACCAGGCGCGCGGCGTCGTTGATGGCGCGGAGCGTCTCGCTGGAAAAGTCGTTCGCCGGCATGACGCCCAGATTGTAGCGCGGATCGCCTTATGCGTCGCGCCCGATGGCGCCCGCGCTCACTCGGAGAAGGTTCGCTTTCCGGCGGAAGCCTGCGTCCAGAGACGGTAGATCAGCCGTGGTGAGGATGGACTGCTCGTGGCCGCTGACGTTCTGCAGGAGGAAGGACCGCCTCGGCGCGTCCAACTCGGAGAGCACGTCGTCCAGCAGAAGGATGGGCTGCTCCCCGGTTCGCGCCGTCATGTATCGCGCCTCGCCCAGCTTCAAGGCGAGTGTCGCCAAGCGCTGTTGCCCCCGGGAGCCGAAGGAGGCCAACTCGACGCCGCTCACAAGGAACGAGAAGTCGTCCCGGTGCGGCCCAACCACGGAGACGCCCTGGGCCAGCTCGCGCTCCCGCTGTGCCGCGAGTTGCGCTGCGAAAGCCTTGGCGATGGCGGCTTCGTCGCCTTCGCCAAGTAAGGGCACGGAGGGTTTGTAGACGACCTCGAGGCGTTCCTTGCCTCCGGTCAACTCGCCGTGGACGGCCTGGCAGAGCAGCGCCAGCTCCCTGAGCGCCTGCGCCCTCGCCGCGATGATAGCGCTGCCCGATTGTATGAGCCGGTCATCCCAAAAGTGCAGGTCGTTCTTGGCGGCGCGCCCTTCGCGGATGGCCTTCAGCAAGGGATTGCGCTGCTCCAGGACGCGCCCGTACTTCGTCAGCTCGTCGAAAAGGACGCGGTCCACCTGTGAAAGCGTGGCGTCCAGATGGCGCCTGCGCCCTCCCGGCGAGCCGTAGACCAGCTCGATGTCCTGCGGCTCGAAGAGTACGGCCTGCACCTCGCCGATGAGCGCCGCCGCCCGCTTCGGCGCGCCGTTCACGCGGATGCGCTTCACCAGCTGGGGCTCCTCTTCTCTGGAAACGCCCTCGGCCCTTGAGATCTGGAGCACCACGTCAAGCTGGAGGTCGCGGTTCGCCTTGCGGAAGAGGCCCTGCAGCCGGGCGAAGGGGATTTCGTCCCCGTGCGCCTCCCACCGGATGATGTCCCGCTCCGTCTCCGCCCGTATGGACTTGCCCGTCGCGAAGACGTGGACCGCCTCAAGCAGGTTCGTCTTTCCTTGGGCGTTCTCGCCGTGGAGGACCGTGTGCCCAACCGGGAAGTCCAGCGTGAGGCGCTGGATATTGCGGAAGTTTTCCAGGGAGAGGCGGCGGATGTGCACCCAGGGGCCTCAGCGCGAGCGGCTAGGGAGATGTGCCCATTATAGGCACGGCGGACGGAGAGCGAGACGGACCGGGAAGAAGAGCTAGCGCTTCTTCTTGCCCTTGGAGGACTGCTCTTCCTCTTCTTCTTGCTCCGCCTGCTCCTCTTGCAGCTCGCGGCCGGCCTCAAGGGCCTCAAGGCCACGGCGGGCGGTGAGGAGCAGCGTGTTCAGCTCCTCTTCGAGCTTGCGAAGGACGTCCACGGCATACTCGTCCGCGCCTTTGATGCGTGTCGTCGCCTGCACCTCCGCTTGCGCGATGAGGTCGGCGGCGTCCTTCTTGGCCTGCGCTCGAATCTCCTCCGCTCGCGTCTTCGCGTCCTTCACCACTTGCGTGTCGGAGACCTTCTCCATGGACTCGCGCTCGGCCGCTTTGCGCACGCCGGTCGCTTCATCCTGGGACTGCTTCACAATGGTGTCGCGGTAGCGGATGATCTGCTGCGCCTCGGCGATGTCCTGCGGCAGCGAGTGGCGGAGCTGGGAAACGAGCTCCTGGATATCCCGCGGATTGATGACGGCGCGCTGGGTCAGCGGGAGCTTCGTCGCGCCCCCGGCGATTGCCTCCAAGCGGTCCAGGATTTCGAAGACCTCCATCCGGTTGCGCAGCTTCGGCTGTTTCGTCGTCATGCCCTGGCTCCTTCCATGCGTCCGCTATCCGCGGTACTTGGACTTGAGTGCGGCGGCGACATGCTTGGGAACGAGCCTGCTCACATCGCCGCCGAGGGAGCAGACTTCCTTCAAAAGGCTTGAGCTAAGGAACTGGTACTCCGTACGAGTCATCATACAGACCACTTCAACTTCTGGGGCGAGATTGTTGTTCATCATCGCCATCTCGAACTCATACTCGAAGTCGGAGATCGCCCGAAGCCCGCGCACAAGGACCGTCGCCTTCATCGTGCGCGCATAGTCAACCGTCAGGCCCTTGTACGGCAGGACGGTGACGTTCGTCAGGCCCTTCACCGCCTCCTTGAACAGCGCGACGCGCTCTTTTGTATCGAAAAGGAGCTTCTTCGGCGGCGCATCGTAGACCGCCACGATCAGCTTGTCAAAAACGGCGGAGGCGCGACGGGCGATATCGAGGTGTCCGAGGGTAACGGGATCGAAACTGCCTGGGTAGACGGCGGTTGTCACTGGGAAGCCATCCTGGTGTAGTAGCTGATGGCGGTATCGCCGTAACGACGTGTCTTATCGAGCGAAAGGCCTGCGGGCGCGGCGGGGGCGCCATCGCGCCAGGCGTGCTCCACCACTACGATGCCGCCTGGGGCCACTAGGCCCCACTCCACCAGGAGGCGTAACGCCTCGGGAGTGTCCTTTGAGCTGTAGGGCGGGTCCATCAGCACCAGGTCGTACGGTCCCTCCAGGATCCCAATGGCCCGGAGGGCGGGCGCGCAGATGACGCGGCTCTGGGATGAGAGCGCAAGCGTTGCGATGTTCTCCTCGATGAGCTTCGCCGTGCGCCGGTCCTGCTCCACGAAGTCGCAATGCCCAGCGCCGCGACTCAACGCCTCGATGCCCAGCGCCCCGGTGCCTGCGTAGAGGTCCAGGACGCGCGCGCCTGGATCAATGCGCGCTTGGAGGGCCGAGAAGATCGCGTTGCGGACGAGGGATGAGGTGGGCCGGAGGCCCGTCTGGCGCAAGGACTTGAGCCGCGCCCCTTTTGCCTGGCCGGTGATGACTCGCACCGAACCCTTGCTCCCTTCCGTAGCGGAGGCACTTCTGAGAATGTATCATGATACTACTGGCATCGCTATCTGGCGTCAAGGGAAGGAGCAGGCTCCGGCGCGCCGTCCAGGCCTGGATACACACGAAATGGAATTCACGAAATATATACGCGATGTGCCCGACTTTCCCAAAAAGGGCATTGTCTTCAAGGACATCACGCCGCTCTTGCAGGACCCCGCCGTTTTCAGCTCGGCCATCCGCGGCTTCGCCCGCCATTACAAGGGGAAGAAGATTGATAGCGTCGTCGCCATCGAAGCGCGCGGCTTCATCATCGGCGCACCCCTGGCGCTCGAGCTCGGCGCGCCCTTCGTGCCGGTGCGGAAAAAAGGAAAGCTGCCGCACAAAACCGCCTCTGTCGAATACGCCTTGGAGTACGGCACCGCCGCTGTGGAGATCCACCGGGATGGCGTTCCTCCGGGTAAGCGCGTTCTCATCGTGGATGACGTCCTGGCCACCGGCGGGACGGCCCTGGCCGCCAAGTCCCTCATCGAACAGCTCGGCGGGCACGTCGCGGGCCTTGCCGTCCTCATCGAGCTCGGCTTTCTTAATGGCCGCGAGAAGCTTGCCGGCGTGGACGTCTTCTCCCTCGTCCGGTATTAGCCGCCTCCTGCCATGTCCTCCCGCAAGAGGCCCCTTCGCACTGTCACCTTCGATCTCTGGGAGACGCTTATCCGCGACTCCATGGAGGTAGGCGCGCCCCGGATGCAGGTCCGCTTGAACGAGACCCTGCGCATCCTTCGCGAATCGGGCCTCGCCTTCTCCTCTGAGGGCATCGCCGAAGCCTACCGTCGCTGCCAGGCCGCATTGAACGACCTCCGTAAGCGCGAAGGCGATGCCCCCTTCGACGAGCAGGTGGACCGGTTCCTCGAGGAGATCGCTCCGGGGCTCCCCGCGCGCCTGCCACGCAGCGCCCGCGAGCAGATCGCCGCGCGCTATGCCGATTCGTACCACGAGCATCCGCCGCGCATTGATGAGCATGCCCTGGCGGCGTTGGAGGGCGTGAGAGCGCGCGGCTATAGCATGGCCCTCATCTGCAACACTGGCTCCACGCCGGGGAAGACCCAGCGCGTCTTCATGGAGCAGGTCGGCCTCGCTCGCTTCTTCGATACCCTCACCTTCTCCGATGAGGAGCGGCTCTCCAAGCCGGCGGCGGCCATCTTCCACCGCACCCTGGAGCGCATCGGCGGCGCGCCCCACGAAGCGGTCCACGTCGGCGATCACCCGCGGAACGACGTCCTCGGCGCCAAGCGCGCAGGGCTCAAGGCTGTCTGGCTCAAGCGAAAAGAGGGGGCCGTTGAGGTCGAACCGGACGCCCAGATCGCCTCCCTCAACCAGCTCCTGGATGCCCTCGACCGGCTGTGGGGGTAGTCTTACGAAGCTCCGTTTCGCCTTGACTCCCGGAGGGCCAGCAGGGTAGAGTGGATATATTCCCCCGCCGATTTGCTCTGTGTGATTGACTTGTTGGGGGGAACCCGTTCAGGCGCGCTGTGCACGGGCGATTAGCTCAGGTGGTTAGAGCACGGTCCTGATAAGACCGGGGTCGGTAGTTCGAGTCTACCATCGCCCACCAGTTCTCCTCCCCCTTCGTACGTGGCGCGGCAACCCTATTGCGCGGGCTGGCGGTACAGGTGCTCAACGACGGTGTCTTGGCGGGCTCGAAACCAGTGCCTAACGGGGCTCTTTCGGAACACCTCTCGCTGTAGCCAGCTGTCCGCACGCCGCGCCTATTTCGATGCCCTTCTCGGCGCGGATAGTCGTGCGCACGCCGTAACGACGGACGATATCCTGGAAGGCAATCTGTCGAGCGCGCGAGGGGCGATAGAAACCACCGGAAGAAGGGTTCACCGGAATCAGATTGACATGGGCGGGCTTGCCCTGCAAAAGACGCCCCACGCGATGGGCGATGTCGTCCGAGTCGTTAACGTCCGCGAGGAGGACGTACTCATAGATGATGTGTCGCCCCGCTTTCTCCGTGTAGGCGTCGCAGGCTGCCAGCAGGTCCGCGAGCGGGTACTTGGCGCTGACAGGCACCAGTTTGCGGCGGAGATCGTCGTTGGGGGCATGCAAGCTCACGGCGAGATTGACCGGGAGGCGCTCTTCAGCCAGGCGCATGATGCCGGGGATGATGCCTGAAGTGGAAAGGGTGAACCGCCGCGGGCCCATGCCGAAGCCGTTGGGGGAGTTCAGGATGGTGATAGCCTTCCAGGTGTTGTCATAGTTGAGGAAGGGCTCGCCCATGCCCATGAAGACGAGGTTGTTGATCGGGTGTTGGCGGGCGAAGTGCAGCACCTGCGCGATGATCTCCCCCGGCGTCAAATTTCGGAAAAGGCCCATCTCGCCCGTGGCGCAGAAGGGACAGCCCACGGCGCAACCGACCTGGCTTGAGACGCAGACCGTCTTGCGCCCGGAACGGTATTCCATCAACACCGTCTCGATGCTGGCGCCGTCATGCAGCTTCATGCGCAGCTTGCGCGTTGTGCCGTCAGCCGAGACCTGCTCGCGACCGAAGCTCGGTACCCCGAAAGCCGCCTCTTCCGCGAGCCGGCGGCGCAGCTCCGAAGGGACCTCCGGCATTTCCTTCCACGAGGTGACCCGCTTACGATAGAGGTTGTGCCAGAGCTGACGCGCCCAATAGGCCTTCCCGCCGTGAGCGACGACGAACGCTTCAAGCTCGCTCTCGTTCAGGTCAAAGAGGGTGATGGGGGCAGTAAGCGTTAGAGGCATGGCGGGCTCCTCCTGACCATTATCACAGAGGGAACTGGATCGAGCGAGCCCGTAACTACTCGCCGCCGCTCCACGCACCCGGTGCCGTTCTTGGTCGCTACGCCACAGGCGCCCTTGTCCTGCGACCGCGTCCTATCAGCAGCAGTGTGCTCTCCGTGGCCGGATGCCTGCGTCCTGGCGCTCTTTCGCCCAGAAAAGGCGCTCAGCCCGGGCTCCCTTCACTCTTCTTGATAGCTTCCTCGCTGCCGGTCCGCGTCCAGGGGAGGCCGCTGGTTGTTCACTCCAGGGGGCGGACCTGCAGTGGAGCGTTCTTCCCTGCCGAACGGCGGCCCCATCTTGACCCGGTACGCATACTAGATGGGCAAAACGCCGCCGCAGGGCGCATTCCGCGTCCCGTGGAACGGTGGTTCAGGGGAGTCTAATGCCGCCTAGAACTCTAGCGATTGATGCCGATGGTCATGTGCTGGAGCCGCCCGACCTCTGGGAGAAGAACCTCCCGCGGAAGTTCAAAGACCAGGCCATGCGCGTCGTCTGGAAGGACGAACACCACCGCGACGAGCTTGAAGCGGAAGGGCGCACCATCCTCCACCGGGGCGTCGTCGGCCTGGGCCTGGCGGGCCGCGCCTTCGAAGACTTCAAGGAGTTCGGCAAGGGGATCCACTACACCTCCCTCACCAAGGCCGGCTTCGAGCCGGGCGCGCGCATCAAAGAGCACGCCAAGCATCGGATAGACGCCGCCGTCCTCTACCCGTCCGTCGGCCTCTTCCTGGAGGCCATCCACAGCCCCCAGCTCGCCGCGGCCCACTGCCGCGTCTACAACGATTGGCTCGCCGACTACTGCCGCTACGACCCAATGCGCCTCATCGGAGTCGCCGCCGTCCCCATGCAGGACGTGGATGAAGCGGTGAAGGAGATCAAGCGCGCCGTGGGCGAGCTCGGCCTACGCGGCGCCTTCGTCAGGCCCAACCCGTGCAACGGGCGCCACCTGGACAGCCGCGACTTCGATCCCCTGTGGGACGCTCTGCAGGAGATGGATGTTCCCCTCGCCCTCCATCCCTCCGACACGCCCGATCTCTGGGTCACGTGCTCCCTCTTCCGCGAGTACAGCCGTCCCATCCACGCCCTGCAACACTCCATGAACTTCTCCTTCGATAACGAGTTCGCCTTCTCCCTCCTCGTCGGCTCGGGCGTCCTTGAGCGCTTCCCCCGCCTCAAGGTAGCCATCCTCGAATCCGGCGGCGGCTGGATACCCCACTGGTTCGACCGCATGGACCACTTCCATGAGGTCTGGCGCTGGACCACCAAGCACCTTTCGTTGAAGCCGAGCGAATACTTCAAGCGGCAGGGCTGCGTCTCATTCGATCCGGACGAGCGCTCCCTTCCGGCCGTTGCTGACATCGTCGGCGGCGACCGCATCATCTGGGCCTCGGACTTCCCGCACCTGGACGTGACCTCCGATTGCATCGGTCGGGATGTGCGCGATAACTTGCGGGCCCTTGCGCCGAAGACCCAGAAGCGCATCCTCAGCGAAAATGCCAAGAGCCTCTACGGCGTCGGGGGCTGACGCGCCATGAAGTTCGTCCGCATGTATACCGGCCCGGATGGGCGCTCCCACTTCGAAGACCTGCCCATGGCCTACGACCCGGCCAAGGACCCGCCTTACGGCATCCCCCTCAAGCCCGTTAGCGGCGCCTTCTTCCGGCGCGGCATCAAGAGCCTCAACAAGTTCCAGCGCGCTCCGCGAAGGCACTACGTCATCACCCTGGCGGGCGAGATCGAGATCGAAGTGGGCAGCGGCGATACCCGGAGGTTCGGGCCCGGCGACGTCCTGCTGGCCGAAGACACCACCGGCGAAGGCCACATTGTGCGCGTCATCGGCGGGGAAGAGCGCGTCGCCCTCTCCCTGCCCATCGTCGGCGAATGACCGCTACCGCATCACCAGCACCGTGCGCACGCCTTCGCCCCGCTCCAGCGAGCGGAAGGCCTCGTTCACCGCTTCCAGGGGAGCCGTCGCCGTCACCAGTTCATCGAGTTTGAGGCGCCCGTCCTGGTAGAGATGCAAGTACCGGGGGAAGTCCCGTAGCGGCCGCGTCGAGCCCGTGGTCGTTCCCGTCAGGGCCCGCTCGCCCAGCAGCGAGCCCGGCGCGATCTGCACCCGAGCCGCCGCGTCCGGCACGATGCCCGCAACCACCGCTGTGCCGCCCGCCCCCAGGCAATCGTACGACTGCTGGATCGTCTCCGGCTTGCCGATCGCCTCAAAGGCATAATCAGCGCCCCGCCCCGTGAGTTCGCGCACGCGCTTCACCACCTGCTCGCTGCCTGCGTTGACCGTCGCCGTCGCCCCGAACGCCAGGGCGCGCTCCAGCTTGTGCGGCAGCATGTCCACCGCGATGATCGTCGCCGCTCCCGCGATGCGCGCACCCTGGATTGCGTTCAGCCCGATGCCCCCGCAGCCGATGACGACAACCGAGCTGCCCGGCTTCACCTGCGCCGTGTTGAGCGCCGCGCCCACCCCCGTGGCTACCGCGCAGCCCAGCAGGCAGGCCTTCTCCAGCGGCGCCTCCTTGGCGATTTTGATGGCGCTGCTGTGATGGACGATGGCATGCCGCGCGAAACCGGGAACAGGGGTCATCTGATAAAGCGGCTGGCCCCGCAGCGTCATGCGCACACCGCCGTCCCACGCATGCCCGGGAGGCCCCTTCCGCTTGGTGCATCGGTACGTCCGGCCCGTCGTGCAGTCGTGGCACTGGCCGCAGTATGGGTGGAAGCTCAGCGCCGCGTGGTCGCCGGGTGAAAGGCCCGTCACCGCCGCGCCGGTTTCCAGCACCACGCCTGCGGCCTCATGCCCCAGAACGATGGGGAACGGCCTGCCGGGCTGCCCGTTCACAACATGGAGGTCGCTGTGGCAGACGCCGCACGCCGCGATCTCGATGAGTACGTCTTCGCCCTTGAGCGGCGGCAGCTCAACCTCTTCGATCGTGAGCGTCGTGTGCGGCTTGTGGAGGACCGCGGCCTGCGTCTTCACAGGGCGACTCTACGGAGACTCCGCTACGCCCCTCGGCTCGCCAGGTGCGTTCGCGCCCGCGGCCGCCCGATCGTGCCGCCCGTCCGCGCGGAGATCACATAATCGTTCAGTTCCGTGACGCGCGCCCCCTTGATATCGGTGGGACGGGCCGCGCCGAGCGCCTCGAGCACCGATCGGCCGGCCAGCTTCCCCGCCTGGAAATAGGGCGGGCTGATGTGCGTCAGCGGCGGCGAAAGGACCGCGTCCACCCATGAGGTCGCCTTGATGGCGATGAGTGAGACATCGTCCGGGCAGCGGCGCCCTTCGGCGTTCAGCGCCAGGAGGACGCTCGCCGTGGCCGTGTCCGACGGGATGATAAGCGCCGTGATGTCCTCCCGCTGGGCGAAGTAGGTCGCTACCCGCGTGAGGGCCGTCTGCTCGGAGGCCTCCGCGATGACGCGCTCGGAGGTCTTGAGCGGCGCCCAGCGGATGGGGCAGTCCTCGGGGCTCACACCGTGGGCCTGCAGCGCGTCCAGGAATCCTTTGTAGCGCTCTTCCTGCGTTGGGTAGTCCTGCACGAACAGCGCGCCGATCTTCCGGTGCCCTAGGGCCAGCAGATGCTCCACGGCAACCTTGACCATGTGGCGCTCGTTCATCACGATGGAGACCTCTCCAGGCCGCGCCGTCGGCCCGCAGGCGATTACCTTGATGCCGTCCTGCAGGAGCGAGGCTCGCAGGGCCTGGGTCTCGTCGGTCATTTCCGTCTGCGTGACGAAGACTACTGCCGCCGGACGCTGTTCCTTCACCTGGCGCAGGTTTGCCGCCAGCTGCTCCTTGGATGTCCAGTCGCAGAGCACTACGACCTGGAAGCGCTTCGCCGCAGCCAGTTCATCCCACACGCCGCTCTGAAGGATCGTCTGCGAGATGTACCGCGGCTCGCTGATCAGGAGCACCACCACGTCGCGCCAGACGCCCGGAGGCCGGAGCGCATATTCGGCGATGATGTTGAGGTCGAGCCCGGCGGCAAGCGCCTCTTCGCGAATGATCTCGCCGAGTTCTTCTGCTGGAACGCCGTTGTCGCGCAAGAACTGGGCAAGCGCTGAAAGCATGTGCGGGCGCAGCGCCGATCGGCCCGTGCACCAGTTGTCTATTGTGTCCTCTGAAACGAAGAGACCCTCCGCGACAGAGGCTCGATTGAGGCCGTGTTTTCGGAGCAGCGCCCCAAGCTTCCGGCTCGTTCGTGCATTCGTCATGACCTACCTCTAAAAGGCAAAAGCGTTACGGACAGGCTGAACGGCCTGCGGTTTACGTGGAAGGGAGCGTAATAATACACGCTTCCTTGGCGTGTAGCAAAAACTGGCAGAAGGGAGGGCTCATCTCCAGCGATGTGGCGGAAAGAGGCACCCAGGCCGCCATCGGTAAGGGAAAATGACCGAAACTGCTCCGGCGGATGGGGTAATTTCTCACTGTCGGATGCCTAGCCTACCCCTGCCCAGAGACAGTGGTTCTCTGCCCGAAAGCTACTGGCAAAAAGCAGGCATAACCTCTTTGGAAAAACGGCACATATGCTCCTGGAGTTCGTCCGCCGTCCGCCAGTTGAAGGAGAGGAGCAGATGGTTCAGCCCCACCGCCTGGTGCTCCCTCACGCCTGCGATGGCATCCTGGGCCGTCAGGTAATCCCGCCGCACCGTCGTCCGCCCGCCCGTCGGGTGCGCGCGGGAGCGCTCGCTTTCCTCGTCCCGCTCGCCCACGATCATCGAATAGCAGAAATCCAGCGCCTCCGGGTCCCGGCCCGCCTCCGCCGTCGCCCGCTTAATCGTCCCGATGTCGGCCCCGATCTCCTTCAGCGTGCCCGACATCGGCATCCAGCCGTCTCCCAGCTCGGCGATCCGCCGTATTACCCGTTCGCCGCTGCCGCCCATCCAGAGCCGCACGTGCGGCTTCTGGTGGCACTTCGGCTCAAAGGCGATGTTACTGAACCGCGCGTACTTCCCCTCAAACGAGGGCCGCTCCTGCGTCCACAGCGCCCGCATCGCGCGAAGGTATTCGTCCGTCATGGCGCCGCGTTCGGCATGGGGCACGCCCAGCGTCCGGAACTCTCCGCGCAGCCACCCGGCACCCACGCCGCAGATGAGCCTCCCCTTGGAGACAACGTCCAGCGTGGAGATCAGCTTCGCCGCTTGGATTGGTGGGCGATAGGGCACGATCATCACCGTGAAGATGATGCGCAGGCGTTCCGTCAGCGTCGCCAGATGCGCGCCCAGCGCGAAGTTGTCATACCACATCGTGCGCGTCGGCAGGCCGTCGCCTTTTTGCGGCATGATGACGTGCTCGGGGAGCGCCACCCCATAGAAACCGAGCCCCTCGGCAAGGCGCGCCACCTCGCCGATCTCGCCGATGTTCTTGAACCGGTCATACGGCGAAAGCGGCGCGATGAATCGCATAGGCGCTTCCTTCGCCATGGCCGTCACGTCCCCTTCTGCTGTATATCGCTAGCCGGCGTGGCGGTGCGTTCGGGAAGGAACAAGTCCGCGAGCGAAATGCGAACGACAGAACTTCGATGACTCGGGAGAAACTGGCGCGCCCGAACGGATTCGAACCGTCGATCTCTTCCGTGACAGGGAAGCATGTTAGGCCGCTACACCACGGGCGCACGGGGACAACACGAGAGAGGGGACAAGGGTCATTCTAGCCGCTCCTCTCTTGAAGTGTCAATGATTTCCTTCTGTGGAGACCCGTGGCGGCAGCGTTTCCTGCGCTGAGCCTCGCGCGTATAATCCGCCCAACGTCCACCGGGAGGCCCCGCCATGGCGAACGACGAGCTCCTTGATTGTCACATCCACTGCTTCCCCTCGCACGAAGACGGGCGCTTCTTCATGGATCGCATGGTGCGCTGGGAACAGCACCCCTGGGTCGGCACTCTCGATCAAGTCGTGGAGATGCACAAGAAGGCCGGCATCAGCCGGGCCAACATCCTCATGTACACGCCCGCCCGTCTCTATTACGAAGATGCCGTCGCCGCCCTGCCCTCCAAGACCAACCGCGATGAGGCCATCGCCAACATCCGCCGGAGCGTCGTCCGCCGCATCGAAGGTAACAACGATTGGTGCGTGAAGCTCATCAAGGAGCACCCGCGTTTCACCTTCTTCTGCGGCGTGGATGTCACCTTCATGTCGGAAGAGGAGATGCTGAAGGGCATCGAACGGTGGGTTGCCGGCGGCGCCAAGGGCGTGAAGATCGTCCCTCAGGGCATGCAAATCTACGGGAACGACCCGCGCCTCCTGCCTCTCTTCGATTACTGCCAGGCCAAGGGCATCCCCGTACTGAGCCAGTCCGGAGGGCGGGCCCCCTCCCTCGGCATCGCCTATGCCGTGACCGATAAGCTCGGTGAAACCCTGCGCAAGTTCCCCAAGCTCAAGTTTATCTTCGCCCACATGGCCCACTTCGATTGGATGCCCAATGGCGGCGCCGATGCCCTGGCCGAAGTCTTCGCTGCCTGCCCCAACACCGTCGCCGATCTCTCACTCCAGTTCGGGCCCATCGCCAATGGCGAGCGCACCCGGGAAGACATGGTCGCCCTCATCCGCCGCCTGGGCGCCCACCGTATCCTCTTCGGCACCAACTTCCCGCTGGCCAGCTCCGCCGAGGCCGCTGAGGTCTACCGCTCCCTGCCCCTGGCCAAGGCCGAGCGGGAACAGATCAGCAGCCAGAACTTCTTGCGGGTTATCGCCCGTAACTAGCAAAAAGAAAGCCCTCCGGCTTCCCGGAGGGCTTTCGTCGTCTGCTGCCGCCTCGGCCTAGTGCTTCAGGTACTTGTCGAACCAGGCGAAGGTCTTCTTCCACGCATCGTCCGATGACGCCTTCTGGAAGCTGGGGCGCTCATCGCACGTGAAGCCGTGGCCCGCGCCTGGGTAGATGTGGTACTCGCTCGTCTTGCCGAGCTTCTTCAGGTTCTCGTAGACCTCCCGCACGTCCGCTGCCGGCGGGTTCTGGTCGTTCTCGCCGTACAGGCCCAGGATGGCCGCGGTGGTCAGCTCGGCATAGTCATGGGGAGAGACCGGGCGGCGCTTGTTCGTCTGCCGGGTGATGAGCCCGCCCGAGTAGTAGCAGGCGGCGGCCTTCACATCGCGGTTCAGACAGGCCGCCAGCCAGGAGAGCGTCCCGCCCATACAGTAGCCCGTCGTGCCGAGCTTCGCGGCGTTGGCGTTCCTCATCCCCTTGATATGGTCAATGACGATGCGCGTATCGGCGTTGCTGTTCGTATCGTACATGGCCTGCATGATAGGCATGATTTTGGGGATTTCGTTGTAGGCCATGACGTTGTTGGGGCCCATGCGGTAGTACATATCCGGGCAGACGGCCAGGTACCCCTCCTGGGCGAAGCGGTCTGTCACATGCTTGATGTGGCCGTTGAGCCCGAAGGCCTCGAAGAAGACGATGACGACGGGATGCTTGCCCGCGGCCTTCGGCTCGGCGATGTACAGCGTCATCGGCGCGCCGTCGCCGGAGATCTGTTCAGTTCGTGTGGCGATTTCCATGACTTCCTCCTTGGCAAAGCGCGATGGCGTCTTCGCCATCGGCGGTAGGTATGGTACACCAGGGACGCAACTGCAACGCCCTCTCTTCGTTGACGAACCGCCGCTTCCCTGAGTACGATGGATGCTAGTCCCCACGCTAGAAAGGCAGTGACTCCTTCGTGAGCATTGACCGGCCCCCGCTCCGGCTCCTCCACACGGCGGACGTCCACATCGGCGATGAGTACGACCCCAAGCGCCGCCTGGCCGCCTTCACCTCCGTCGTCGAAGCGGTCAAGAAGCAGAGCGCGGACGCCTTCCTCATCGCAGGCGATCTCTTCGATAACGCGCGCGTCAAACAGCCGGATATAGATGCCGCGGTGGACCTCCTCGCTCGCCTCTCTATCCCCGTCGTCATCTCCAACGGCAACCATGACGTTCTCGATCAAACATCCATCTACCAGCGCGTTCCCCTTGCCGGCGCAGGCAGCCACATCATCTTCCTCAGCGACCCGGAGGGCCAGCACGCCGTCCTCGAGAAGCTGCGCCTCTCCATCTGGTCCCGCGCCATGGTAGAGCACTCGCCCCAGAACAAGCCCCTGGCCGGCTATAGCCCCGATGTGAGCGGCTCCTGGCGCATCGTCATGGCCCACGGGCACTACGTCCCCGCCGATGAGCGCGTTGACCGCTCGTCCCCAATCCTGGCGACTGAGATCGCCTCCCTCACCTGCGATTACCTGGCCTTAGGCCACTGGCATCGCTACCTGGATGTCAGCAGCGCCGCCACGCCCGCCTACTACCCCGGCTCCCCTGCTGAGGCGGGTGGCTCCTTTGCCAGCGTCAACCTGGTCACGTTGGACCCCGCCTCCGGCGCTTCCGTGGAGCGCATCCCGATCCAGTTCTAACCGTTCTCTTGCGCGCCTGCCCCTTCTCATTCCTGGGGGTTTTCCCTATCCTGGCTTGCGGGGCCGCCTCCTCCCTCTAGGGAGGCTGGAACTGATAGTGTGGAGAGAGCGTATGCTGAGATAGGCCCTCTACCGGCTTGCCCGGAAGGCGGGACTAGAAGCGGAGGAGGGCTATGGCCCTGGCGCTGGAATCGTTTCGCGGCAAGGAAGAGCGGCTGGACTCGGCGGGCTTTCAGCGCCGGTTCGATGCCTCCTTTCGCAACATCGCGAACGTCGTGGTGGCCTCGGAGGCGACGATCCGACTCGCGCTCCTCGGCCTCTTCAGCGGCGGCCACGTACTCCTGGAAGACCGGCCCGGCGTGGGCAAGACCCTGCTGGCCAAGACCCTGGCCCAGTCCATAGAAGGCTCCTTCACCCGCGTACAGTTCACGCCCGATCTTCTGCCCTCGGACATCACCGGCAGCAGCATCTTCAACCCGAAGGAGAATAAGTTCGATTTCATCCTCGGTCCCATCTTCACCAACATTCTCTGGCCGATGAGCTGAATCGCAGCAACCCGCGCACGCAATCGGCCCTGCTGGAGGCCATGGCCGAATACCAGGTGACTGCCGATGGCGTGACGCGGCCTCTCCCCCAGCCATTCATGGTCATCGCCACGCAGAACTCCCTCGATAGCAGCGGGACCTTCCCCCTTCCAGACACGGAGCTCGATCGCTTCCTCGTCCGCATCAGCATCGGCATGCCTACGCCCAAGGACGAGTTGGAGATTCTGCGCCGCGCCGAGCATGAGCAGCCCGTCGTCGAGCCGGTGCTGACCTGCGCCCAGGTACGTGCGATGCAGGCCTTTGTCCGCCAGGCGCAGGTGGCCGTCCCGGTCAAGGAATACCTCATCCGGCTGGCTGGCTTCGTCCGCAGCCACCCGCAGGTGCGGCGCGGCGTCAGCCCGCGCGGCACCGTCGCCCTCCAGCGCGCGGCCCAGGGCTGGGCCGCCATCGGCGGGCGCGACTTCGTCACGCCGGACGATGTGCAGGCCGTCGCGGCAAGCGTCATCGCCCACCGCATCGGCGCAGGCGATGAGGCGAACGGCCACACCCAGGCGGTCGTTCGCGAGGCGCTCGAAAGCGTCCCTGTGCCGCTTTAAGGAGAACGCTGTGACGCGCCGGGGCATCGGTCTCATCGCGGCGGCGGTTATCCTCTTCCTCCTCGCCGATCTCACGCGCACCGGCTGGATCCAATTCGCCGATTCCCTCCTCTGGGCCATCATCGTGCTCGGCGTCGCCTTGCCGCTGCTCGCCCTTCCCGCCCTCGATTTCTCGGTGGTTCTTGAGCCGCCGGTGAAGCGCGAGGGGATGCGAGAAGGCGATGCCGCGGCGGTGAGCCTGCGCATCCGCAATCGGCGGCCCTGGCCCCGCTTTGGACTGCGCGTCACCGTGGAGCTGCAAAGCGCGGGTCGCCCGCCCAAGCCCATCGCCTTCTACGTGCCCTTCGTCGCGCCCGGTGCCGATCTCACCCTGCGTGGGAGCGTTGTCATGAGCGAGCGCGGGCTCTACCGCCTCCAGCAGGCGAAGGTTGAATCGTCTGCCCCTGTGGGCGTTCTCCGCCGCCGTAAGCGTATCCTCGCGGAGGCGCAACTCCTTGTTCTTCCCGCCGCCTACGCCGTCTTCTCCGCCGAGACGAGCCGTCCCGCCGAAGGCACGGTGCTGAAGAACCGGCCGGCGCAAACGGGGGACGATACGGCCGGCTCGCGGCCCTACGTCCCGGGCGATCCCTCCCGCGCACTGCACTGGCGTAACTATGCCCGCACCGGCCGCCTGATGACCAAGGCCTATACGATTTCCGTGGGCGATACGCCGGTGCTTATCATCGCGCCGCCGGGGACGGTGGAAGCCTTCGACGGCGTGGCGAGACTCGCGGCGGGAGCGGTGGAGAGATGGACGCGGCACGGCGAGCGCGTACGGTTGCAGAACGGCGCGGTGGAGCTGCAGCAGAGCCGCGATGAGATGCTGCGCGCCCTTGCGCTGGCCTCCTGGGAGAACGGCGCCCTCGTGGACGAATCGCTACGGTGGCTCGGGCCCAACGCCGCAGCAACGGTGGTCGTCTCCGGCGGCGATGCGGCAAGCCTGCGGCAGATCGCCGCCGCCGCGCCCAGACTGGCCGCCAGGCTGACCGCGCTCGTGCTCGGCGCTCTATCGACACAGGAAAACGAAGAGGCGCGGAGCCTCCTCGCGCGTCTGGGCGTCGCTGTTGCCGTCTATGAGCCACTTCAGCGTGCCGCCACGGATGTTATCGGGCAGGGCGAGAGGCGGGCGGCATGAAATTTTCCTTCAAGACGCTTTTCAACGAAAAGCCTGAAGACTCCGCTGCCCTTCGCTACCTGGCCCTAGGGGCGACGTGGTCCACCGGCTTTGCGCTGGCCGTCGTCGGCGCTTCGGCCTGGGTCGGCGTCGGCGGCCCTGCGCTGGCGACCATCGGCCACTACTGGAGCTGGAAGACGCGCAACCGCAAGCTTGGCCTCTGGCGCGTTGGACTGATGGTCGGCGTCATCATCCTTATGGCCATCATGGCGACGCAGGTGCAAGGAGCCCTCCACGGCAATTGGCTTCCACCCACGGTCGCCCTCGTCCTCGTCCAGTCCATCGCCTCCTTCGATATCCGCACGCGAAGCAACGTCTCCACGAGCTTCCTTGTCAGCGCCATCATCCTCATCCTCGCCAGCCAGCTCGCCTTCACGAGCCTCTTCATCCTGCCGCTCGCCGCCTACTTGGGCCTCCTTTTCGCCTATCTCGCCGCCAGCGCTGCCATTGATGGCCGGAGTGGGACGATCACCGCCCTCGCCTGGTCGCGGCGCTCCCAGGTGATGGCCTGGGCCGGGTGGACCGCCGCCCTCGTCGGCCTCGGCGTCGTCCTCTTCCTCGTCCTGCCCTGGGGCACGGTCCATGTGAAGGCGAACGTCGCCTTTTCCGCCATGCTGCCGGTGACCGGCGATATGAGCGAAGAGGACAAGTTCGGCGAGAGCTCCGAAGAGAGCGGCCAAGGCGCTCAAACGGGTGAGCCGGCGGACGGCGCGGGAGCGAACGCGACGACCGAAGGCCGGGAGGGAACGGCCGCCGGCTCGAGTGCCGCCAACGCCGCGCCTCCCAGGCCGACCGCCGGGAACCCCGCCGCCTCCGATGAGGTGCTGCGCGTGCGCAGTCCTGTGGCGAGCTATTGGCGGACGCGCATCCACGTGACCCAGGACGGCCTAAACTGGTCCGTCCAGAGCGCGCCTGTGGAAGTCTCCTCACAGGGGAGAGTGAACACCTATACGCAGACGGTCTATGTGGCTCAGGGGCAATCTGCCCCGGCGCTGGGCTATGCCCCGGTGGACTGGGCGATGCTCACAGAGAAAGGCGGCGCCGACACTCTGAACAGGGGCGCGATCTACCAGGTGCAGTCGGAGAGACGCTCTTATGATCCGGAGACGCTGCGATTCTACTCGGGGCGCGCCTTTATCAGGAGCCAGCGCGTCTCCCGCCTGCCGCCTAGGATCGCGGCGCTTGCGCGGGAGATCAGCGGCGGCAGCCAGGATGTCCACGAACGCAGTCAGGCCATTACCACCTACCTGAGCCGGAACTTCACCTTGGCTAGGGATGCGCCGAAGGACCGGCCTTCCAAGTCTACGGAAGACTTCCTCTTCGATGGCGCTCGGTCCGGCGGCAGCTTCGATTTCGCAGCCGCCGAAACGCTCCTCGCCCTAGGCGCGGGGTTGGATGCCCGCGTCGCCACGGGCTACCTGCCGGGGCAGTTTGATCCGCTCTCCGGCGCATACATCGTGCGTGAGCGGGACGCCCACGCCTGGGTAGAGATTCGCTACCCAGGCGTGGGCTGGGTGCCCTTCGACCCGAGCCCGTCGCCGGATGTGCAGCGTCGGCAGGCCAAGCCGGGCGCAGGGGCGCAGTTCTTCGGCAAGCTCTTCGATGTCCAGTTTGGCGATGACGTGCGCGGCGATCTCGGAGCCTTTTTCAGCAGCATGACCCTCGGGCGCATCGCCGCCGTTGCCGGAGCCTGCTCCGTCCTCTTCTCCGCCATCGGCCTCTGGTATTTCCTGCAGCGTAAGCGGCGTTTGCGCGTTCGGGAAGCGTCCCATACCCTCCTTCGCGATGCAGAGCGCAAGGAGGTTTTGGAGGCCTGGCGCAGGCTCCAGCGCCACCTGCGCAGGCGCGGCGTCGCGCCCATGGGCCGCGCGGAGACGCTCACCGCCTACGTTACCCGCGCCTCTGCCGCCGCTCCTGATGCGCGCCCCGCGCTCGAAGGCCTGCAGGCGCAGATCGCGCGGGCCGCCTACTCGCCTGCGCCCCTTGGCCCGGGCGAAGGGCGGCAGGCAAAGGCGGCCCTGGCCCGCATCGCTGCTTCCGCATAAGCGCCTCCTATCGCTGAGGCGTTGACTTGGGGAAGGGCCGCACCTATCATCGCCTCGTCCCGATCCCGCCACGACTTTCCGTTTGCCTGTAAGGAGCGCCATGTCCGGCGAGGCGGCTGACCCGAAAAACCGACCACCGCGCGATGAGAGCTTCGGCAAGATTACCGAAGAGGGGATCGAACGGATGCGCGCCCGCATCGGTGTCGAGATCCCCCAGACCGAGCCGTACAACGAGTACGCGACGACCGACTCCATCCGGCACTTCGCGCGCGGCTACGGCGACGACAACCCGCTCTTCACGAATGAGGCCTACGCGAAGAAGACACGCTGGCGGCACGTGATCGCCCCGCCCACCTTCCTTGTCACCATCGGCGTCAGCGAAGTGCGCGAGATTCCCCCGGAGGTCCGCGCGAGGGGTGCCCACGCCCTGGCAGGCGTTCATGAGTTCTTCTCCGGCGACGAGTGGGAGTGGTTCCGCCCCATCTACCCAGGCGACCGCCTGGTCAAGCGCAAAGCCCTGCGCGACGTATGGGTCAAGGAGGCGAGCCAGTTCACCGGCGAACGCTCCGTCATTATCCGCTACCGGACGGACTGGCTGAACCAGCGCGGCGCACTCGTCGCCTTCTATTGGGAGAGTTACGTCCGCGCTGAACGAGATGCCGCGGTCAAACAGAAGAAATATGTGGAGATTAAACGGCCCCAGTACACCGAAGAGATGGTGAAGGAGATTGACGAGGCCTACGAGCGCGAGTTCCGGCGCGGCGGCGCGACGCTCTACTGGGAAGACGTGGAGCCCGGGCAGGTCCTCCCGCCCATCGTCAAGGGCGCGATGAAGGTCACCGATCTTCTCGCCTGGGTGCGCGGCTTCGGCGGCGGGATGCAAGCCTTCAAGCTCGCCTACTTCCACCGCAAGCGCCACCCGAAGTTCTACACCGCCAATGAGTGGGGCTACCCGGACATCGTCGAGCGCGTCCATTGGGACGACGTTTGGGCGCAGACGATCGGCAACCCCTACGCCTACGATTTCGGGAAACTGCGCGGCGCCTTCCTGGCCCAGGCCGTCACCAGCTGGATGGGCGATGAAGGCTGGCTCTGGAAGATGTCCGACCAGTATCGCGCCTTCAACTACTACGGGGACACTACCTGGGTGAAAGGTACTGTAAAAAAGAAAGCTGTGACCCCGCAGGGCTCCCACATCGTTGAGCTTGAGCTTGCCTGTGAAAACCAGCGCGGCGTCATCACAGCCCCAGGCCAGGCCACGGTTATCCTCCCTTCGCGCGTGAACGGCCCGGTGCAACTGCCGGCGCCTCCTCCCGGCGTCGAAGGGGCGCGGCCTGCGCCTGAGAAGACGACGGATGAGTAGCCCTTCGCCCGCCGCGACGTTCCTGCCCCTGGGCCGATACCGCGTCCTCGATCTCTCCGATGAAACGGGCGCGCTCTGCGGACGTCTCCTCGGCGATCTCGGCGCCGACGTGCTCAAGGTGGAGCCGCCCGGCGGCGACCCCTCGCGAAACCGCGCGCCCTTCTATCACGATGAGGCGCACCCGGAGAAGAGCCTTTCTTGGTGGGCCTACAACTGCAACAAGCGCGGCATCACCCTCGATATCGCCGCTGCGGATGGCAAGGTGATCCTCAAAAAGCTCGTCGCCACGGCCCACTTCTTCATCACGACCTTCCCTCCGAACTACATGCCGTCTCTCGGCCTTGGCTACAGTGAGCTTGCGAAGCTCAACCCCGGCCTTATCGAGATCGCCATCACGCCCTTCGGCCGCGAAGGCCCCTATAGCGCCTATACGGGAGATGACATCGTGGCGATGGCGGCAGGCGGCATGATGAACCTCTGCGGCACGGAGGACCGCCCGCCCTTGCGCATGGGCATCCCGCAGTCTCACGCCTTCGTCGGGGCGCAGGCGGCCGTCGGCGCGATGATCGCCCACGCGAAGCGCCTCGCCACCGGCGAGGGAAGCTCCGTGGACGTCTCGATGCAAGAGGCCGTCGCCAACATGCTGACGAACACCCAGCAGCATTGGTTCGCCGAGAAGGAAGTGGAGCATCGGGGCGAGAAGCATTTGTACGGCGGCCGTCTGACTCGAGGCGTCTTCCCTGCCAAGGACGGCTACATCGCCTCCCACATCTTCTGGGGCCCCGGTCCCGGCGGGCGCATGCGCGGCCTGGCCCAGTGGATGCAGGACAAAGGCTTTGAGACGACTATCAAAAACACGGACTTCAACAAGGTCACCGGCGGCGCCATCACTCAAGGGCAGGTGGATGCCTGGGAAGGCGAGATGGCGGCCTTCTTCTCGCGCTTCACCAAGGACGAGATCTATCGTGAGGCGCTCAGACGCCGAGCCTTCCTCTTCCCGGTCAGTTCGCCCAGGGACCTGCTCGAGAATGAGCAGCTCAAAGCCCGCGGCTTCTTCGAGCCGGTGAATCACCCCGAGATGAAGGCGGACGTTATCTATCCGGGCGCCTTCCTTCGCTATCACGGCGCTGCGCAGTCTATCCGCCGCCGCCCGCCGCTCATCGGCGAGCACAACAGCGAAGTCTATGTGGACGAGCTAGGCTATTCGCGTGACGAGCTTATCTGCCTTGCCGAGGCGGGCGTCATATGAGCGTCGCGAAGCGGCTTCCCCTGGCGGGCGTCAAAGTAGCCGACTTCTGCTGGGCCATAGCCGGCCCCACAACGACGAAGTATCTTGCCATCTACGGCGCGCAGGTCGTCAAGGTGGAGACCCATTCCCGCCCGGATAGCACGCGCATCTCGCCGCCCTTCGCCGGGAAGCCCAGCCGCAACTCGAGCCTCCACTTCGGCATCCTCGCCCCGTCAAAGCTTAGCTTGAGCCTGAACCTCAAGGAGCCGCGCGCCCAGGAGATCGCGAGACGTCTCATCGCCTGGGCGGACGTGGTCACGGAAAACTTCAGCGTCGGCCAGATGGGCGAATGGGGCCTCGATTATGAGCGCGTTCGCGCCATCAACCCCAAAGCCATAATGCTCAGCTCCAGCCAGCAGGGGCAGACCGGCCCCCACGCCGGCCATCCGGGGCTCGGCGGCATGCTCCAGGCCCTCACCGGCTTCAACCACTTCACCGGCTGGCCCGATCGCGAACCGCTCGGCCCGGCGTTGCCGCTCCCGGACATGATCGCGCCGTGGTTCTCCATCATCGCCATCATCGCCGCGCTGGAGCAGCGGCAGCGGACCGGTCAGGGACAATATATAGATCTCTCGCAGCTCGAAGCCGGGCTGCAATTCCTCGCGCCGGGCCTGCTGGACTACACAGTGAATGGCCGCGAGGGCGAGCGCAGGGGCAACGCCTCCGACCATGCTGCGCCGCACAACGCCTACCGCTGCCAGGGAGGCGACCGGTGGTGCGCCATCTCTGTGCGGAGCGACGCCGAATGGCACGCTCTCTGCGACGCCATCGGGCGTTCAGAGCTGAGGCAAGATGCGCGCTTCGATACGCTGTTAAAGCGGATGCAGCACAGCGCCGCCCTGGATGCCGTCATCACGGAATGGACCAGCCGCCGCGATGCGCGCCAGGTGATGGAGCAGCTGCAGGCGGCGGGCGTCCCCGCGAGCGTCGTCGCCAATGGGCGTGACCTGCATGAAGACCCGCAGCTTCACCACCGGGGGCACTTCATCACGGTTGACCATCAGCGCATGGGCCGCTACCCCGTAGATGCTCCCGCCTTCCGCATCTCCGGCCTGGAGCCGGACGTCCGCCCCGCGCCGCTGCTCGGCGAGCACAACGAATTTGTCTGCCGCGAGCTTTTGAGGATGCCGGAGAGCGAGTACCAAGATCTGACCAATGCAGGCATCTTCAGCTAAGGAGAAAGAGCGCCATGGCACTCAAGGGAAAGTCCGTCATCGTCACAGGCGGCGCAAGCGGGATGGGGCGGGCCTCGGCGTTGCTGATTGCCTCACACGGTGCAAAGGTCGTCATCGCCGATATCCAGGCCGATAAGGGCGCCGAAGTCGTCAAGGAGATTCAGGCGGCAGGCGGCACCGCCTTCTTCCAAAAGACAGACCTCACCTCCCGGAAAGAAGTGCAGGCCCTTGTTGCTGAGACAGTGAAAAGGTACGGCAGGATTGACATCCTGGCTAACGTCGCAGGCAACGCATTCCACAAATCCTTCCTTGAGATAGACGACGAGCTCTGGGACAGGACGGTGAAGATCAATCTCTATGGCACGTTCTACGTGAACCAGGAGACGGCACGGGTGATGGTGAAGCAGGGCGGCGGGCGCATCATCAACTTCGCCTCCACCGTCGCCGCCACGGGCGGCGCCGACCTTCCCGCCTATTCGGCGGCGAAGGCGGGCGTCGTGACCCTTAGCAAAGGCATGCAGAATGAGCTGGCGAAGCACAACATCATGATCTTCGTCGTTGCCCCGGGGGCGACGGATACGCCGCTCTGGCGCAGGGGCCGCACGGAAGAGGATTTGGCCCGCATGCAGCGCAGGCTCAAGTTCGGCAGGGCCGTGAAGGCCGAGGAGATCGCGGAGCTGGTGGCCTTCCTGGCGGACGATACGACCGCTCACATGCTCGCGGGACAGACCTTCCACACCTGCGGCGCGAGTTTTATGGGCTTCTAGGCGGGCATCTCTAGAACGGCGGCTCTTCCGGCACCATGCACCGCGAGCGGCGGTTGAAGCCGATGCGGTCGCATCGCTTCAGGTACTCCTCGCGTATCTTCCTGTAGAGCAAGCGGATCGAGTCATACCCCTTGTCTATCCTATCCACGGAGCCTGCCGCCAGGATCGCGCCTGCCTCCATGAAGTGCGGGTTGAGGAAGTCCCAGATGAACATCTCCGCCTCTGTGCGATCGCACAGGGCGTGGAGGTAGAGGATCTCGTCCTCCCGGTTCGGGTTGTTCGCCAGGTCGTAGGCCGTCCGCATCTTGAATGTCCAGGTCGTCCCGTCGGCGGACGTTGTCCAGGACGTCGCGATATCGCCGATGATCTCACCCGCTTTGTATGGGTTCTCCATTACAAAGTTGCTCATCAGCGGCATCATCCAGGAGATGGACGAGCCGCCGGCTGAGTTCCAACTGTCCTGCGTCAAGGCGGAAGGATCGTTGTTCAGGCGCAGACGCAGGATGCCGCCGCGCTTCACTGAGGGTGTCGGAGTGGGCGGCACCGGCGTCACCGTGGGCACTGCCGTCGGTGGGCGGGTGGCTGTGGGCGCTGCCGGAGCGCTTGTGGCCGTCGGCGCTGGAGGACGCGTCGGCGTCGCCGTGGGCTCGTCCTCGTCGCCGCCGCAGGCGGTGATGACCATCGCCAGAGCGGTGAAGAGGCTCAATGGGATAAGCAGTCGGGAAAAGAATCGGCTTCGATTCATCAGTCCTCCTTATGCCTAAAAAGAGAGCACGAAGGCTTCTGCATGCGCATGGGCGGATTGTATTCACCAGGGAAAAGGGTGTCAATGAAACGCGGGTACCACCGCGAAGGGAGGCGCTGCGGGGAAGGCGCAGGACGTAAGCACGGTTTATGGCTGGCCCCGATATCCGGGGATGCCGCGATATGCGCGCTCATCCTGTCGGGATGCGGATTACAGCTTGACGCCTCCTGAGAGCCGGGCGTATCGTCTCTGTGCATCAAGAGAGGCTGGCAGAGGAGCCCATGGAGCTAGCAGAGTTTTCTATCACTGGTAAGACCGCCGTCGTCACTGGGGCGAGTCGCGGTATCGGACAGGGGATCGCCTTGACGCTGGCTGAGGCGGGCGTTGATCTGTGCATCGCCGCCCGCAGTAAACAGGAGTTGGAATCCCTTGCCGCCGAGATTCAAAAACTCGGGCGCAAGTGCCTCGTCGCTGTGACCGATGTTTCGAAGCAGGAGGACATCGAGCGCATGGCGAAGACCGCCCTCGCCGGCCTTGGCCGTGTGGACATCCTCGTGAACAACGCGGGCGCCATGGTGCCTAAGCCGCTGGTGCCAATCCCCGGCTTCAACCCGCCCACCGGGGACGATTTGCCCGGCTTCTTTGAGCCGATGTCCAACCAAGAATGGCATCGCGTCATGGATGTGAACCTCACCGCCGCCATGATGGCCATGCGCGCCTTCGGCCCACATTTCCTCGAGCGTAAGCAAGGCCGCGTCATCAACATCACCTCCGTCAACGCCGCCAAGTCCGCCCGCTTCCGCGTCTCCTATGACGCCTCCAAAGCCGCCCTGGCCGCCTTCACGCGCTCCATGGCCGTTGAATGGGCTCGCCACAACATCACGGTGAACGCCATCGGCCCCGGCTATGTGGAGACCGAGCTCACCAAGTCCCAGCTGCAAGATGAGCGGATGGGCAAGCGCATCTTGAGCGAGATCCCCATGCGCCGCCTCGGCACCGCTCGGGAGATGGGCCTCCTCGCCGTCTTCCTTGCCTCGCCCGCCGCCGCCTATATCACCGGGCAGACCGTCTATATAGACGGCGGATACTTGGCGTAGGCACATCGTGGCACCCAAGGCGCTCACCGGCCTGCGCGTCCTTGAGTACGGTCCCTTCATCGCCGTCCCCTTCGCCGGGCGTATGCTGGCCGATCTCGGCGCGACGGTGATCAAGATCGAGCCGCCCGAAGGCGACCGCTCCCGCCGCTACGGCCCATTCCCTGAGGACGAGCCCTCCGGCGAAGCGAGCGGCCTCTTTCTCCATCTCAACGCTAATAAACAGTCTATAACTCTTGATATCGGGACGCCTTCCGGCGGGCGCCTCCTGTACGCCCTCCTCACCTGGGCCGATCTCCTCCTGGATGGTTGCGAGCCTGGCGAGTTGGAGGGCCTTGAACTCACCTCCTCGCGCTTGCGCGCCCATAATCCGCGCCTCATCGTCACCTCGGTGCGTCCCTTCGGCATGCGCGGCAGGGATAGCCTGTATCGCGGCGGCGATATGGTCGCCTGGCACGCCTCCGGCGCGGGCCAGGGCTATCTCGGCGATCTTGACCGTGAGCCCCTTCGCGGCGCCTGGCACTTCAACGACCATTTCTCGGGCATCTGCGCCGCCACCGCCTCCCTCCTCGCGCTGGCCGCCCGGGATACCACGGGCGCGGGCCAGCACATAGACATCGCCGAGGCCGATCTGATGGCCATGTTGTGCGCGGGTCCCACCCGCATCGGCGTCTATCACTCCGTCGGCACCTTCCTCACGCGCCAGGGGAAACTCCATGCCGGCGGCGCGCCTGCGGCCCTGCTCCCCTGCAAGGACGGCTTCGTCTACATCCACGCCTACGAAGGCCGTCAATGGGAAGGCGTTGTGAAGGCCCTCGGCGACCCGGATTGGGCCAAGGAGCCGATGTTCAGCGGCACCTTCATGCACCGCGGGCAGTACCGCGATGAGCTCTACGCTCTCATGAACGACTGGCTGATGAGCCGCACGAAAAAAGAAATCTTCGATACCTTTCAAGAGCACCGTGCCCCGTGCGCGCCCTTGAACAACATGGCCGACTTGCTTTTGGACAGCAACTTTCGAGAGCGGGATTTCTTCAGGGCGCAGCGCCATCCCGTCGCTGGCGACCTGACCCTGCCCGGCCCCCCATACCGCCTCTCCGCTACCCCTTGGGCCTTGGAGCGCCCTGCGCCTCTTCTCGGACAGCACAACGAGTCCGTCTATTGCGGCCTCCTGGGCCTCTCGAAGGCCGAGCTTGCCGATCTTCATCGCGCGGGGGTGATCTAGCATGCCCCACCGTGATGAAAACATCTTCGGTGGCCTCCGCATCACCAACTTCGGCTGGTTCTGGGTCGCCACCATCATGGGTCAGATCTTCGCCGATTTGGGAGCCGAGGTCGTCAAGGTCGAAAGCCGCGTCAGCTTCGATAATGCCCGCGCCACCACCATCGGCCTTGCCGGGAGCCAGGGCGAAGGCCTCTTCACTATCAACGTGCAGCACAGCCTCAAAAGCATCCAGCTCAATCTCAGCGCCGCGCGAGGCGTTGAGATTGCCAAAGAGCTCGTTCGCCAGAGCGACGTCGTTATCGAAAACTATCGCCCGGGCGTCATGGAGAGGCTCGGCCTCAGCTACGCCGACCTCCGCAAGATACGGCCCGATATCATCATGGTCTCCGCCTCTGCCTACGGCCAGCACGGCCCCTTGCGAACGGCTAGCGGCTTCGGCACGAATCTCGCCTGTGTCACAGGGATGGACACCCTTCAAGGCTATGATAAGAGCGAGCCCCGGCCCTTCAACATCGCCATCCTCGACCCCATGAACGGCGTCCTCGGCGCCTATGCCGCCCTCGCCGCCCTGCGCCACCGGGAACGCACTGGCCGGGGGCAATACATTGATATCGCCCAAGCCGAGGCCGCCATCAATATGTTCGGCGCGCCCCTCCTGGACGCCGTCTTCAACGGGCGCATCCACCACGCCATCGCCAACCGCGACCTCGCGCAGGCGCCCCACAACCTCTATCGCTGCAAGGGCGAAGATGCTTGGGTCGGCATTGCCATCGCCACAGAGGACGAATGGCGGCGGTTCTGCGATGCGACGGAGCATCCGTCATGGGCCGACGACCCTCGCTTCGCCGATGGCTATCTGCGCCTCCGCAACCAAGATGAGCTGGATGTTTCCATCACTGAGTGGACCCGTGAGAGGGACCCTGCGGAAATCGTGGAGCTGCTCCAGGCTCACGGCATCGCCTCCGGGCCTGTCCGCAATATCCCCCAGGTCGCCGGCGATCCCCACTATGCCGATAGGCAGAGCTGGATGGAGGCGCATCACCCCTTCGGCAACGCCGTCCTCTACACCGTGCCTTGGAAGATGAGCGCTACCCAGCCCCGCGTCCGGCGCCCCGGGCCTCTCTTTGGCATGGACACCCAACGCTACCTGCAGGACGTCTTAGGCATCCCCGAGGCGGAGACCGATAGGCTGGTCGAGCAGAAGGTCCTCTACTAAGAGCCCTTCGGTAGCCCCAGCCCGCGCTGGCCGATGAGGTTCCGCTGGATCTCTGACGTTCCGCCGCCGATGGTGATCGCCCGCTGCGCCCGGTAGAGCAGCTGCGCCTTCCCTTTCATCACCTGGTGCGGCGAACCTAGCGTCAGTTGGCCGTGCAGGCCCGCGATCTCCATCCCAACCTGCACCATCCGCTGCGTCATCTCACTGTTGAACAGCTTCTGGATGGATGTCTCGTACGTCGGCTTGTTGCCCCGCTCCTGCATCCACGCGATGCGGTAGGCGAAGAGCTGCGAGATATGCGTCTCGATGGCAAGCTGCGCCAGGCGCTGGCGCAGCAGGACATTCTCCTCAAGCGGTTTGCGGCCTCCCGTCCCCTGCTTCGCCGTCTTCATCAGCTCGTCGAAATATTGCAGGCCGTTGCAGACGTGCCGGATGAACGAGCGCTCCAGGTTGAGCGTCGAAGTCGCCGCGCGCCAGCCGTTGTTCTGCTCGCCCAGCAGGCAGTTCTTCGGCACCACCACGTTCTCTAGGTGGATCGTGTTGAAGTGCGCCACATCGCACATATTCACCAGGGGGAAGAAGTGGATGCCCGGCGATTTCAGGTCTAACAAGAGATAGCTGATGCCTCGGTGCTTCGGCGCCTTCCGATCCGTCCGCGCCAGCATCGCCGCCCACTGCGCCTTCTCTGCCATGGAGCTCCACGTCTTCCACCCGTTCACCAGGAAATAGTCGCCCATGTCGTCCGCCGTCGTCTCGATGCTCGCCAGGTCGGAGCCGGCGTTCGGCTCGCTGTACAGTTGCGCCCACTGCGCCTCTCCCCGAGCGATCGGCGGCAGGAAGCGCGCTTTCTGCTCCGGCGTCCCGTGCGCGATGATCGAAGGCCCCACGATGAGCACGCCCGCGCCCATGGAGAGTCGCGAAAGATCGATGCGCCGCTTGCCCAGCTCTTCATTGAAGATGAACTGCTTCATCGGCGACCAGCTCAGGCCGCCGTACTCCTCGGGCCAGCTGGCGCACAGCCACTTCCGCTCGCCCAGCTTCTTGGAGAAGCGCTTCGCGAATTGGATCTTCTCTTCCGCGTCCAGCCCCTCGCCGTCGCCCGCATCATCGTCCCAGTTCGGCGGCAGCTCCTGCGCCAGAAAGCCCCGCACCTCCCGGCGGAAGGCGTCGTCCTCTTTCGACCATCGGAAATCCACGTCCCGTCTCCGTTCTTCACTCTTCCCTTAGGGAAGGGGCAGAGATTAGCTCAGATCTTCCTGGCCTTCTTCAGCGCCCAGAAGACTCGTTCAGGCGTGAACGGCGTCTCCTTGATGCGAACGCCCGTTGCATTGGCGATGGCGTTCGCGATGGCGGAGATCGGCGGGATGATGGGCACTTCCCCACAGCCGCGTACGCCGAACGGGCCGTCGCCCGCGGGCACCTCCACGATCTCTGCGCCGATCATCGGCAGGTCCAGCGCCGTCGGCATCCGGTAGTCCAGCAGGCTGGCGTTGCGGATATTTCCCTTCTCGTCGTACACGTAGTCCTCGAACAGCGCCCAGCCGATGCCCTGCACTGCGCCGCCCTGCATCTGGCCCTCCACCTGTGTTGGATTCACCGCGCGGCCCACATCTTGGAAGACCGTGTAGTTCAGCAGCGTCACCTTCCCCGTCTCCGGGTCCACCTCCACATCCGCCACGTGCGCGCCGAACGTCGGCGCATGCTTCAGCCGCCGGGCGACGCCCGTGGAAGAGATCGGCCCCTCGCCCCGGCGCATGCTCGTCTGCGCCGCCTGTTCGAACGTCAGCGATTGCCCGCTTGAAGTGCGGAAGAGGCCGTCCTTGTACGTGACGTCAGCCGCCGAAACTTTCAGTTGCGCCGCCGCCACAACCTTCAGCTTCTCGATGGCCTCCATGCACGCGCGATGGACCGCCGTCCCCATGCTGTACGTGATGCGGCTCCCGCCGCTCGTGTCCGTATAGCCAGTCTGGTCCGTGTCTCCCACGGTGACATGGACCTTCTCCACCGGGATCCTGAATTCGTCCGCCGCGATCTGCGCGAATGCCGTCCTCGTCCCTGTCAGGTCAACAGAGCCCACCACGACCGCGACCGAGCCGTCGGCGTTGACCGTCAGGTGCGCGCTCGAATTGCCGGTGCCGCCCATCCACATGCCGCAGGACACCCCGCGTCCGCGCCATGGCCCCTTCATCGGCGATGTCCAGGCCGGATGCCGCTGCACCTGCTCCAGCACCTCTTTGAAACCCACCTTCAGGTGCGGGCGGCCGTGTGTCATCGGGTCCCCCTCCTTGGAGATGTTCTTGATGCGCATCTCCAGGGGGTTCATGCCGATCTTCGCCGCCATCAGCTCCATCTGCTGCTCCATCGCGAAGCAGGCTTGCGGCGCGCCCGGGCCTCGGTAGGCCTGCACGCGCACCTTGTTCGTCAGCACGTCGTACCCGTCGATGTGGAAGGCCTTCCATTGATAGACGGAGAATCCCGCCAGCGTCGCTCCCGCCACCGGCGATCCGGGGAACGACCCGGAGTCCATCCAGAGCTTTACCGCAAAGCCCGTCAGCGTGCCGTCGCGCATGCACCCCGTCTTGATCTTCACGATGGAGCCCGAAGTCGGGCCCGTCATGCGGAGCACCTCTTCGCGTGAAAGCACCATCTTCACCGGGCGTCCCGTCTTTTTGGAGAGGAGGATGCACAGCGGCTCCAGCGTCGGGTATACCTTCCCGCCGAACGCTCCGCCGATCTCCATCGGGATGACGCGCAGCTTGCCTAGCGGGATGTTCAGGACGGAGGCTAGGTCGAAGCGCGCCCAGTGGACGCCCTGGATCGTCGTCCACACCGTCACCTGGCCCGAAGGATCCACCAGCGCGGCGGAGGCCTGCGGCTCGATATATCCCTGGTGCACGCGCTGCGTCTCGTACTCGTTCTCGATGACCACGTCCGAATCCCGGAAAGCCGCCTCCGCGTCCCCGTTGCCGATCTCCACATGCTGCGCGATATTGCTCGGCTGCTTCGGCAGCTCACCGAGCGTGTGTGTATAGAGGTCCTCGTGGATCAGCGGCGATGTCGGCTTGATAGCCTCGTCAATGTCCCGCACCCACGGCAACACTTCGTAGTCCACCTTGATAAGCGCCAGCGCCTGCTCTGCGATGTTCGGGTCCGTTGCCGCCACCGCCGCCACCGGATGCCCGCTGAAGAGCGCCTTCTCTTTCGCCATCCACAATCTGCGCAGGTTCGCCGCGCCGATCGAATATTCGCTGCTTCCGGAGATCGCCGCCTCTTTCCCAAGCTCCGGGAAATCGGTCGCCGTGATCACGGCCATCACGCCCGGCAGCTTCAGCGCCTGCGAGGCGTCAATGCTTTTGATAACGGCGTGCGCATGCGGGCTGTGCAGCAGCTTCCCGTGGAGCATCCCCGGCAGGTGGATATCCGCGCCGTAGGCCGCCTTCCCGGTGACCCGGTCCAGGCCGTCCACCTTCGGCAGCCGCTGGCCGATAGCTGCACGTCGCTCTTCCGTGGTCGTCATTGCCGCTTGTCCTTCGCGATCGCCAGCACCGACCGCACAATCTTGTCATAGCCCGTGCACCGGCACAGGTTCCCCGCCAGGTTCGCCCTGATCTCCTGCTCCGTCGGGTGCGGGTGCTTCGCCAGCAAGGCCTTCGTCGCCATGATAAAGCCGGGGGTGCAGATGCCGCACTGCATCCCGCTGTTCTTCAGGAATGCCTCTTGCACCGGGTCCAGCGCGCCGCCCTTCGCCAGCCCTTCGATGGTCGTCACCGCGCGCCCGTCCGTCTCCACCGCCAGGACAAGGCACGAGTCCACGGAGACGCCGTCCAGATGCACCGTGCACGCGCCGCAGTTGCCGTTGCCGCACCCTTCCTTCGCCCCCGTCAGCTGCAGCTCGTCGCGCAGCATGTCCAGGAGCGTCAGCCGCGGGTCAACCAGCAGCTCCTTCGGCTCGCTGTTCACCGTGCACGTGATCGCTTGCTTGTTCATGATGGAAAAGGTCCTACAGTGGGACGCGAAGACGCTTCGCGCATTCCGTCAGCGTCCGTCGCGTGAGGACGCGGACCAGCTCCATGCGATATTCCTTGGACCCCCGTACGTCGCTTATGGGGCTCGCCGCTTCCATCGCAAGTGCACCCGCCCGCTCGATCGCCGCTCGCGTCAGCGCCTGCCCCGCCAGCGATTGCTCCGCCGCCCGCGCCCGCACCGGTGTCGGCGCCACCGCCGCCAGCGCGATCCGCGCCTCTTTGCAGAGGGCGCCTTCGAGGGTGATGAAGCTCCCGACGCCCGCAACCGCGATGTCCATCTCCGCCCGCGGGATGAAGCGCATATACGCCCCCGCGCTCTGCGCAGGCGGCGGCGGAACGACTAGTTCCAGGAGCATCTCGTCCCGCCCCAGTACCGTCTTGCCCGGCCCGGTGCAGAAATGCTCCACCGGCACCGCGCGGCGTCCCTTCGGCCCGGCGATCACCGCCTCCGCCCCCAGGCAGATGAGCCCCGGTATGCCGTCTGCCGATGGCGCGGCGTTGCACAGATTCCCGCCCAGTCCTGCCCGGTTCTGGATCTGCACGGAGCCGATGAGCGAAGCTCCTTGCGCAAGGATCAGATAGCGCTCCCGCACCGTCGGGTCGCTGATGAGCGCCGTGCACGTCACCGCCGCTCCGATGTGCAGGCCGTCCCGCTCGTGAGAGAGCTGCGAGCACTCCGGGATGCGCTTGATATCCAGCACCACGTCCGGCTCCCGGCGGCGCTCCTTCATCTGCGTGATGAGGTCCGTCCCGCCGGCCAAGGGCCGCGCCTGGACGCCGTTGCGCCCAAGGATAGCCAGCGCCTCGTGCAGCGTGGCGGGCGATGCGTATGCAAAGAGCTTCAAACGTGCGCCTTTCCTGGGGGTTGGAGCGGGTCTCTCCGCAGGGTTCGTATTATAGCCGCGCCCTGGGGTGCCACAAGCCGGATTTTGGGGAGCCCCATACAGGCATAAAGAGGCTCTATCACTGGTGCGCGCTCTGCGGGAGCCTTCACACCAGCTTCACGTCCCATCGGCGCTCCTTCACGGCCCCTTCACGGATGAAGGTTACTTTTGAAAAGCAAGCCGATGAGACGATTCAAGGAGGAAGTCATGGGGCGTGTCTCTGGAAAGGTCGCGATCGTGACCGGTGGTGCTCTGGGGATCGGGAAGGCCGCCGCCAAGATGCTCGCGAAAGAAGGCGCGAAAGTCGCCGTCACGGACGTGCTAGGAAAGCAGCTTGAGCAGACCGTCGGCGAGATTACCAAGGCTGGCGGCGTCGCGAAGGGCTGGCGGCTTGATGTCGCCGATGAGCCCCAAGTGAAAACGGTCTTCGCCGAAGTCGTCGCGGCCTTCGGCGGCCTGCACGTCCTCGTGAACAACGCGGGCATCTCCGGTGTCAACAAGCCGACTCATGAGGTGACGTCGGAAGAGTGGGACAAAGTGATGGCCGTCAACGTGAAGGGTCTCTTCTTCTGCACCAAGCACGCTATCCCTTATATGAAGAAGGCGGGCAGGGCCAGCATCATCAACCTCTCCTCCATCTATGGCCTCGTCGGCGGCCCCGATGTCCCTCCCTATCACGCCTCTAAGGGCGCAGTGCGCCTCATGACCAAGACGGACGCCATGCTCTACGCCTCCGACCAGATCCGTGTGAACTCAATCCACCCAGGCTACATTTGGACGCCTATGGTGGAGAACTTCCTCAATCAGATGGGCAATGTGGAACAAGGCAAGAAGGCCGCCGGCGCCCTCCACCCCCTCGGCCACATCGGCGAGCCGGACGATATCGCTTACGGCATCCTCTATCTAGCTTCTGACGAATCCAAGTTCGTCACCGGCAGTGAGCTCGTTATAGACGGCGGCTATACGGCGCATTAAGAGCCCTTCTCCTCGCCATGTGTGACCGGGGAAAAAGTGCGCGACTTGCCCGCGCGCCCCTTCGCCGATACCCCCAGCAGCGCAACCACAACTCCTGCCGCGATCAACCCCGCCACTAGATACGGCAGCGCATCGTCCGCGTCAAAAAGCGCACCCGCGACGATTGGCCCGATCGCCCGCGCCGCCGCGGCGTGCGCCTGCCCTAAGCCCAGCAGGCCTCCCTGCTTTCCCGATTCCGCATGCAGCGAAAGCATGCTGGACAGCGCCGGCGAAACGAGTCCCTGCCCAGCGGCGATGAGCCCCAGCAGCAGCGCCGCGACTCCCAGCCCCGGTGCGAGCGGGAGCAGCAGGAGCCCTCCAGTCAGGATCGCCGCGCCGCATGCCGCGGTCGCCCGCTCGCCGATCTGCGCGCTCAGCCGTCCGACTAGCCCGCCCTGCACGATGATGATGACCACGCCCCCGAACGCGAAGATGAGTCCGAGCCGAGCCTCGCTCAGGTCATAACGTCTCTCGCCCAGCAGCGCGAACGTCGCCTCCATCGCCACAAAGGCGAACGTCGTGAGAAACGTCGCCAGAAGCAGCCGCCGCGTCACCGGCTTTGTGAACGCAGTGAGGAGACTCGCCAGGGTCGGCCGCCGATCTGTTGAAGCCGCTTGCTCCCGCCTCGGCTCCGTCAGGATGAAATACCCCAGGAGCAGATTCGCTCCCGCAAGTCCCGCCGCCGTGAACGATGCCGCGCCGAAGCCGAAATGGCTCAGCCCCGCGCCCAGCGCGGGCCCAAGCACGAACCCAAGGCCGATGCACGCCCCCAAGAGACCCATCGCCTTCGTCCGTTGCCCTGGCGTCGTCACATCCGCGATGTACGCCTGCGCAGGCGCGATGCTCCCGCCCGAGGCTCCCGCCACCGCGCGCCCCGCAAGCAGCGCCCACAGGCTCCCCGCGAAGCCGGTGATGAGAAAGCCTGCGACTGATCCCGCCAGGCTCGCGAGGATCACCGGCCTCCGGCCGATGCGGTCGCTCAAGCGCCCCAGGAACGGCGCGCTCAGGAATTGCAGGCCGGAGTAGGCCGTCAGGATGCCGCCCACCCAAACGCCGCCGGCGCCAAGCTCCTCTGCATAGAGAGGAAGGAGCGGCAGGATGATGCCGAAACCTAGCAGGTCAATGAAGACCGTGAGATAAATGACTGTGAGGGGCGAGCGGCGCATCAAAGGTAGAGGCTTCTTCCTGAGGTAGACAACCGGGGAAGCATACCACAAGCCGTTGCACCTGCCTCGCGGCCCCGAATCCGCGTGCGTTTGTCGTAATCATGCGCGGGAGTCGAGTATACCGAAAGAATGCACGCCAAAATGCCTTGACTCTGGCGGGAGCGTCTCCATAGAATCTCGCAACATCACCTCGCCCACTCCTTTGGCCTTGGTGACGTTCATCCCTAGCGAAAAGAATGTGGAGGATGCGCTGATGAGACCACGATTCCGCATCGTCTGGGTCGCTGCCGTGCTCGCTCTCATAGCCGCCTTGGTCGTCACTGCCTGCGGCGGCGATGAGGACGAGCCCACTCCCACCCGGGGCCCAACCGCCGCGCCGCCCACGGCCACCACCGCGCCCGCACCAACCGCCACCCGCACCCCCGTGCCGCCGCCCGCAACCGCCACGCCCGTCCCCATCGCGCCGCCTACGCCCACGCCCACTCCACAGGGCGTCGAGCCTAAGCGCGGCGGCGTCCTTCGCGCTCGCTCCCTCCGCGATTTCGAGCCGTGGGATACCTACGCCGTCACGAGCCAGTTCAGCGTCGAGCACACCCTCAACATCTGGAGCAACCTCATCGCCCTCAAGGCCGAAGAGCCCGGCACCCTGGAGGCCGATCTGGCCGAGCGCTGGGAGCTGAGTTCCGATGGCACCGTCCTCACCATCTTCTTGGTGAAGACTGCCAAATGGCATAACGGCCAGCCCTTCACCGCACAGGATGCCTTGTTCAATCTTGATCGTGCAAAAAATCCACCGCCGCCCAGTCCGCCCACGGCCATCTTGAATGTGAACCTCAGCCGCGTCCGCCCCATTACTAAGATGGAGGCCGTGGATGCCAGCACCTTGCGCCTCACCATCGAAAAGCCTAGCGCCTCTTTCCTGGCGAACTTCGCCGCTCCCTTCCTCCTCATGTATCACCCGTCCCTGGGTAAAGATTCAAGCAACGCCATCAAGAATCCCATCGGCACCGGGCCCTTCGTCGTCACCGATTACAAGGCGCAGAACACCCTCACCACCAAGCGCTTCGAGTCGTACCACCGCAAGGACGAGCGGGGCCGCGCCCTGCCTTTCCTTGACGGCGTGGAGTTCCAGTTCATCACCGATGTCAACACCGCCCGCGCCGCCTTCCGCACCGGTCGCCTGGACTGCGGTTGCGGCTTCGACTTCACCTTCCAGTTCGGCAACGAGCTGAAGTCCTCTGTGCCCGATGCCAAGATCCTCACTTTTAGCCGCGACTCCTTCGCCTACTACCTTAACAACAGAGCGCCTTGGGATAACCTCCAGGTGCGCAAAGCCGTCATGATGATGATGGACTTCAAGGAGGTCCACACCCTGGATCGCGGCGGCCTCTCCTTCTACCCGCCCTCCATCATGCTCGGCCCGGAGAGCGGCGGCCGCTGGGGCCTTCCCGCCTCGGAGATGCTTGCCCTTCCTGGCTTCAAAGGCGTGACCGAGGCCGACCGCGCCGAGGGCCGGCGTATCCTCACCGCGGCTGGCGTAGACCCCTCCAAGGTGACCGTTAAGATACAGTCCACCGCCAACTTCCCGGATGTCTCCCAAGGCCTAGAGGCCCAGTTCCGAAAGATGGGCTTCCAGACCAACCTGATCCTCACCGCCACCGGTGGCCAGCTCTCCTCCTCCCTCATGGCCGGCGACTTCGATTTCTCCGGCCTCTTCGGTGGCCGTGTGATAGATGACATCTCGGACACAGTGCTCGATTACACGGTTACGGGACGCCCGCGCAACTACGGCAAATGGTCTGATGCCGAAGTTGACCGCCTCGCCGCTGATCAAGAAGGCGCCCTGGATCCCAACCGGCGCAAGCTTCTCGTGCAAAACCTCCAGCGCCGCCTCATAGACCAGTCCATCTTCGTCCCCTTTGTGAACAGCTTCTCCACCTGGCCCCTCCAGAAGCCCGTAGAGGGCTTCCGCCAGGGCCGCTTCGCCGTCCACATGGGACTGCGTATGGACACCATCTGGCTGAACAAATAGCAGTAGCTAGCGGAACGGAAGTAGCGCAGACCCGCCCCGACCCCATCGGGGCGGGTCTTTTTTCTGAATGACCCGGGGTGCTGTGCTACAATGGGCCTCACCGTCTCCCGTACCGCATCCCTATTTGTCCGGCACAAGAGACATGCCCTCCACGAAACAGTCCACAGGCCTTGATCGCTTTCTCAAGACCCTGCGCCTCCAGCAGGCCGATGCTACTCCCGTCTGGTTCATGCGCCAGGCCGGACGCTCCCTTCCTGAATACCGGGAATTGCGGAAGAAGTATGACTTGCTCACCATGGCCAAGAACCCCGAGCTCTGCGCCCAGGTCACCCTCATGCCCGTCAAGCGCCTCGGCGTGGACGGCGCCGTCATCTTCGCCGATATCATGCTCCCCTTGGAGGGCATGGGCGTCCCCTTCACCATAGAGCCCGAAGTCGGCCCCGTCATCGGAAAGCCGGTGCGCACCGCCGCCGATGTGGACGCCATCCGGATCGTCGAAGCCGCTAGCGCCACACCCTATCTCTTCGAAGCCCTCCGCTTGGTGCGCAAGGAGATCGGCGAGCAGACCGCCGTCATCGGCTTCTCCGGCTCACCCTTCACGCTGTGTTGCTACCTCATCGAAGGCGGCCCCTCCCGCACCTACGATCTCGTTCGCGGCCTCATGTACCGCGATCCGCAGCTCTGGCACAGGCTCATGGAGAAGGTCACGGAGGTCGTCGTGCGCTACCTCCGGGAGCAAGCCAACAGCGGCGTCCACGTCGCCCAGCTCTTCGATAGCTGGGTCGGTGTCCTCAGCCGTGAGCAGTACGCGCGCTTCGTCCTCCCCTACTCCAAGCGCATCTTTACGGAGATGCGCACCATCGGCCTTCCCTCCATCCACTTCGGCACCGGCACTGCGCACCTCTTGGAAGTCATGGCCTCCGCCGGGGCGGACGTCATGAGCCTGGATTGGCGCGTCCCTCTCGATCAGGGCTGGGCGCGCACCGGCCACGGCAAGGGCATCCAGGGCAACTTGGATCCCTCCATCCTCCTCGCCCCCTATGATGTCATCGCCGCCGAGGCCCGAAAGATTCTCCGCATGGCCCAGGGTCGTCCCGGCCACATCTTTAACCTTGGCCACGGCGTCCTTCCCCAGGCGGACCCCGAAAACCTCGCTCGGCTCGTGGACCTTGTTCACAACGAACCGAGCCGATAACCCATGCCCGCTATGCTGGAACCCTCACGGCCCATCGGCGTTATCCTCATGAGCTTCGGCACGCCCGCGACCGTGGATGACGTGCCCGATTACCTCACGCGCGTTCGCGGCGGACGCCCCTTCCCGCCTGCCTTCGTGGAAGAGTTCAAGGGCCGCTTCCGCATGATCGGTGGCTCGCCGCTTCTGAAAATCACCCTCGCCCAGGCCAAGGCCTTGCAAGAGTTGTTGAACGCCGCCGCCACACCGGGCGAGCGCTACAGCGTCGTTGTCGGCATGCGGCACGCCCCGCCTATGATTGACGAGGCGATGGCCCACCTCGCCGCTGTGGACCGCATCACGGACGTCGTCGGCATCATCATGGCCCCGCAGCAAACCCCCGGCGTCATGGCCGGCTACTATGCAGCCGCTGAGGCCGCAAAGCCCGTCCTCGGTCCCCAGGGCAGGCTATGGATAGCAAAGGCCTGGCACACCGTCCCCGTCTTCCTGGATGGCCTCTCCCGCCGCGTGCGGGAAGCCCTCGACCGCCTCCCCGCCGCCGAGCGCGCCGCGATCCCTGTCGTCATGTCCGCTCACAGCCTTCCCAAGAGCGTCGTCGCCCTGGAACCCGCCTATACCCGGATGCTCCACGATACCGCCGCCGCCGTCGCCTCCCGTGTTGGACTGCCTAAGGAGCGCTGGCGCTTCTCCTATCAGAGCGCGGGGCAGTCGACGGAGGAATGGCTGAAGCCTGACCTGAAGGAAGTCCTGCCCCAGATCGCGAAAGAAGGCCGCAAGTCCGTCCTCATCGCGCCCATCCAGTTCCTCGCCGACCACCTGGAGATTCTCTATGATGTAGACATCGCCGCGAGGAGAGATGCCGAAGCCGTGGGCCTGAAGCTCCACCGCATCGAAGCCCTCAACACCGCCCCCGAGCTGATCACCGCCCTCGCCGAAGTCGTCCGGCGTGAACGGAGCGAACTGCGATGAGCGGCCAGCGCCACTATCCCATGAAAGGCCTGCAGAACTTCCGTGATATCGGCGGCTATCGCACCAGGGGTGGGCGGGCCGTCAAATGGAGGCGCATCTTCCGTAGCGACGCCCATCACCCCATGAAGCCCGAAGATATCGCCTTCGCCGCCGATGACCTGAAGATCCGCACCATCATTGACCTGCGCAGCAACGATGAGCTCGCCAAGTACGGCAAAAGCCCCCTGACGGAGAAGCAGGCCGCCTACCACCACTTGCCCTTTCTCACCTCCGCCATGCTCGTCAACCAGAACGACCCTCGCGTCACCGGCGATGTCGCCAAGCACTACGCCCACATGATGGTCGGCGCGGCCGATAAGATCGCCGCAGCCGTCACAACCCTTGCCGACGACGAGAATCACCCCGCCGTCATCCACTGCATGGGCGGCAAGGACCGCACCGGCATCCTCACCGCCGTCGTCCTCGGCGCGCTGGACGTAAACGAAGAAGAAATCATCAGCGATTATGCCCTCACGGAGGTCTACCTCGGCGATTTCCTCCAGCGCCTCAAGGGCACGCCCGGCTATGAAAAGACCGCCGAGCGCTTCTCCCCGGCCATGTTCACAGCCAAGCCGGAGACCATGGAGCGCCTTCTCCAGTGGGTCAAAGCTAAGTACAGGGACATGGGCGGCTACCTCCGTAGCATCGGCGTCCCGGACGAGACCGTCGCCCGACTCCGCCAGCTCCTCCTGGACTAGGCCCTGCGCTGTCGCACCCCGTCCCGCGAATACGGCACGTCCGTCAGCAGCGCGCCCATCCCGCCCTCGGCCAGCAGCTTTTCACGCGCCGCTTCCGATACCATTTCCGCTCGTATCGTCTCGGAGGCAAGCGCCTTCTTCAGCGCCACCCCGGCCAGGTCCTCCGTCCGCTCCATCTCAGCCTGGCACCGCGGGCACTGCCTCACGATTGTGCCGCTGGCGAAGCCGCAGCTCTGGCACACCACGCCCTCCAGCTTCGCCCCCTCCGCCACGATGAGCTCAAAGACCTGCCCCTCGTGCAGCGCCAGCAGCGTCGCGTCCGCGCCGATGGTCGCGCGCGCATGCTTCCCCGCCCGCGCGATGAGGTCGTCCACCAGCTTCGCTTCCTTCTCCCGCTCAAACGCCTCCTCGATCTTCGCCACCTCGTTCAGGATCTGCCCGTTGGACGTGTAGAGCGGCGAGCGCGTCCGCGCGATGACCAGCCGCTGCAGGTGCTTCGGCAGCGCCTTTTCGAACTTCGGCCCGGCCTCCGCCGCCCCCGTGATGATGATGCGGTTGAAGCGCGCCTTCTTGTGCAGCGCGTCCAGCGCCTCCACCGCCTTCTCCAGGTGCCGCGCCACGCTGATTGCATGGCGCTTCTCTGCCTTGATGCCGTGCTCCGTCTGCTTATGCCGCTTCGGCACCGCGCTCTCGACCACCTGCTGCTCCTCGATCTGGCCAAGGTGCGCCAGCAGCAGCCGCGCATTCTGGTTGTCCACCACCGCGATGCAGTACCGCTGGTACTCGTCGAAGATCGCTGCCAGCGGCGCCACGTGCGGCTTCGCCTCGTACCGCGCCTCGTTCGGGACTCGCACCGGCAGCGATGTCGTCCACCATAGCCCCTGCCCGTCGCTGGCGAAGATCACCAGGCCGTCGCCCTTCGCCTTGTATTTCTTCAGGAAGGCCGTTACCTTCCCCCTATCGGCCTCGAACGACCGTGCATCCCCGGTGCCTGCCGCCTTTTCCCCTAACTTCGCCAGGGACATCTCCAGCTTGTACACCTTGTCCTTCCATAGGCCCGTCGCCGCGTCCGTGTCCAGATAGACGGAGAGCGTCTGTGGGCCCTTCTTCGCCTTTGCCAGGATCGTCGCAACCGTCTCTTCCAGGAACATAGGGAACCCCTTTCACCTTCGTGGACGTAACAGATACAGCATCCTGAGCCGGCGCGCCGGAGGCGTGAATTTCCCTGCGCGTGGCGTGAAAAAGCCGTGCAGACCGGCCCCTAAAACGGGCATGATTGCGTCTGGCGACTCTGATACACTCGGGTGCATGCCCCTTCTCACTGGCCTCCGCATCATAGAGCTCGGCGAAGAGGTCACCACTCCCTTCGCCGGGAAACTCCTGGCCGATCTCGGCGCTGACGTCCTCAAGGTCGAGCCTCTTCCCTTCGGCGATCGCGGCCGGGAAGCCCCTCCTTTTGCCGGTGAACGTCCCGGGCCAGGGAATAGCCTCCTCTTCGCCCATCTCAACGCCGCCAAGCGCAGTATCGCCCTTCGCCTCTCCACCCCGACGGGCCGCGCCCTCTTCAAGAGCCTCCTCCGCGAAGCCGATGCCCTCCTCTGCGGCTATACTCCTGCCGTCCTCGCCTCCTTCGGCCTCTCCCTGGAAAACCTCCAGCGGGACCTCCCACGACTCGTCATCGCTTCTGTCACGCCCTTTGGCCTCACCGGCCCTGACCGCGATGCCCCAGGCTCGCCATTCGTCTCCTATCAAGCCAGCGGCGCCGGCCACACCAGCCCCTTCTACGTCCCCGGCCCGGAGAGCCCGCCCCTCGTCCTTCCCGGGCGCCCCGCCGCCGTCACCGGCGGCCTCATGGGCGCCGCCGCATGTCTCCTGGCCCTCATGGCCCGCCGCCACAACGGCGGCGGGACCCTCGTAGACGTCTCCGAAGTTGAAACCCTCTTCCCCGTCGTCGCCGATCAGACCAACAACTACAACTTCTCCGGCGTCGTCGAGCGGCGCAACAAGCGCGTCAAGGGCATGGCCCCCTTCGGCTTCTTCCCGGTGAAAGACGGCTATGCCAGCCTCTTCATCATCCAGGAGGCCCAGTGGCAGCGCTTCGTCCGCATGATGGGCGACCCGGAATGGACCAAGGCCGAGATGTTCCAGGTCCGCCGCACCCGCGCGCAATATAAGGAAGACTTGGAGGCCCTCATGGCCCCCTGGCTCGACGAGCAGGAGGCCGAAGACCTCTACGTCCGCTCCCAGGCCGCCGATGTCCCCATCGGCCCGGCGCGCACTATGGACAACGTCATGAAGGATGAGCAGCTCATCGCCCGCCGCGCCTTCGCCCCTGGCAAGCGCGCCGATGGCGGCCCCTTCATCGGCCTGCGCGCCCCCTATCGCGTGGACGGCGAAATGACGCCCGATGGCCGACGCGCTCCCGCCCTCGGCGAGCACACGCGCGATCTGCTCATGGCCTGGCTCGGCCTCTCTGCAGCCGATGTAGATGCCCTTTCGGCGGCGGGTGTCGTATGACAGCCTACCCCCTCGCGGGCCTCCGCGTCCTCGAGCTCGGCACCGCCGTTGCCGCGCCCTATTGCTGCTCCCTTCTCGCCGGCGCCGGCGCCGAAGTTATCAAGGTCGAGACCGCAAAGCGCCCCGAGACCCTCCGCGCCAACTTCCCCATGAAAGACGGCGTCGCCGGGCAAGATCGAAGCTACTACTTCACCATCATGAACCGCGATAAGCTCGGCATGACCCTGGACCTCACCCAGGAAGGCGGCCGCAACGCCTTCCTCGAGCTCGTCACCGTCAGCGATGTCATCGTCGAAAACTTCTCCGCAGGCACCATGGATCGCCTCGGCCTCCCCTTTCACCTCCTTCGCCGCGCCAATCCCGCCATCGTCCTTCTCTCCATGTCCGGCTTCGGCGCAACGGGCCCCACTAAGCACTACATCGCCTATGGCCCCCTCCTGGAAGGCGTCAGCGGCATGGCCGCCCTCTTCGGCTATAAAAATGCCCCGCCTACCGCCTCGCCTTGGGTCTATACCGACTATATCTCCGGCATGTACGGCGTCGGCCTTGTTATGGCCGCACTCCAGGGCCGCCTTGCCACGGGCCGCGGCTGCCACATAGACCTCTCCCAGATCGAAGTCACCGTCAATATCGTCGCCGATGTTTTCCTCGCCGCCGCCAACAACGCCGCCGTGCCCGTGAAAGTGGAGGACCGCGATGAGTTCGTCTTCCTCCAAGGCGCCTTCCCCTGCGCCGGCGATGACAAGTGGGTCGCCATCTCCGTCCGAACGGAAGAAGAGTGGCTCCGACTCTGCGACGCGCTAGGCAACCCCGAATGGACCCGCCGCGCCGATCTTGCCGATGCCCTCCAGCGCGCCGCGAACATCGAATCCCTTGAGCGACATGTTGGTGAATGGACCAAGCAGCGCTCGCCCGAGCAAGTCATCACCCCCCTGCGCAGCAAAGGCCTCGTCGCCGCCGAAGTCCTCTCTGTCGGCGAAGTCATCCACACGCCCCAGACCAAGGTCCGCCGCGCCTACGTGGACAATCCGCATCCCATCGTCGGCACCCAGCCCGCCTACGCCTCGCCCCTCTACGTCCACGGCCTCTCCCGCGACCTCCTGCGCCACGCGCCCTTCTGGGGCCACCACAACGACTACGTTACCAAAGAGCTCCTCGGCATGTCCCCGGCCGATGTCGAGCGCCTCGTCGAAACCAAAGGCCTCCGCTAACCACAACCTTGTAGGGGCGGTTCGATTACATCGGACGAACGCGGTCCTTTCTGAAGGACTCTCATTCTTATGAGTCCGGACTGCTCGGACCGCGTGTGTCCTCACCGCGCATGTTGCATCGGGGCCGCACCGGAGCGCGCGCCCCCTGTCTGAGGAGCGGCTACGCCCTCGGGGGTGCCCCGCAACCCGATTCCTCATCTGCCGTAGGGGCGTGACAACCTCTTTCCGGCTGCGGCGCGGCACGCCCCTTCTCTCCTCGGTTGCCCTTGCAGCCCTCATATCCTCTCCCGTAGGGGCTGGCCTACCCGCAGGGCTCCGATCTCATCGGAGAGGCCAGCCCTCCCCACTGCGCCCTTACCCTCTCCCAGATGTGATTCATCACATCTGGGAGAGGTCTCTAGTTCGCATCCCTCTTCTTCGTCCGGGCGCGCCATTCCGATGGCCTGTGCTCATTCTTATGAGCTGTGCTCGTCCTCTAGCTACAGCTCATCTTCGAGCTACAAGGGGACATGCCCAGGTCGAGTCTTCGAGACCCCGATGCCGCATCGGGGTGAGGCCTCCCACGCCTCTCCCTGATAAACAAACTGGCCCCCGGCGTTACGCCGGGGGCCAGTTTCATTCTCCGTCAGCCCGCGTTGGGCCTATGCAGGCGCCAGCCACAGGATGTCATGCTTGCCGCGGAAGCAGTACGCCCCGGGGCACGCTGCATTGTAATTGCGCATGCGCGGCGACCACGCTACCCATGAACCGGCCCACGCCACCTTCGGCGTGAAGTTGCCGGCCCCAAGGATCTCCCGCTGGAGGTCCTGGGCCAGAGTCTTGCGGCGGGCCGGGTCAACGGCGCGGCTCTGGTCGTTGTACAGCTGGTCGATCTTCGCGTTGCTGAACTTGCCGTAGTTCTGCGAGGCTCCCGTCGGGTACCACTGGCCCAGCACCAGGTCGGGATCGTCCGTGTTGCTCGTCGCGGGCACGTAGTACACGTCGAAGTTCCCGGCGATGCGTCGCACCGAGTAGTCCGCCTGCGCCGGCACTTCCAGCGTCACGTTCAATCCGGCCTTCTTCCAGGCGCTTTGGATGAAGGCGGCATCGTCCGTGTAGAGTGGGATGGGTAGGGTCATCAGCTTCACTTCGAACTTATCGTAGTCTACGCCCGCCTCGACGAAGAGCTGTCGGGCCCTCTGGATGATCTGCGGCGTCACGGGGCCTGTATTGATCAGCGTGCTCGTCTCCTGGTCCGTCAGCCCCCAGCGCCCCCGGAGGCTCGGCGGCAGCAGCGGGCTTGCCCCGGCATGGCCATAGCCGGGATAGCGAGCGGTCACGAAGCCGGGGCGATCTACGAGAAGGTCCAGCGCCTGGCGGATCTTCACGTTGTCGTACGGCGGCTTGTTCCGGAAGCCGATCTGTCTCCAGGAGCCGTAGCCTGTCTCGAAGATGTAGTTCGGGAATTCTCGCTTCGTCTGGTCAATGCTCGTGTTCAGCAACCCGGGGTCCAGGTAATCTGCCTCCAGGAACTTCCCTGTGCGGAAGGCCGCGAAGGCCGTTGTGCCGTCGTTGATTACTTGGAAGTCAAGCTCCGCCAAGTACGGGAGCGCCTGACCGTCCTTGTCCTTCTTGAAGTAGCTGTCATTGCGGCGCATCGTGATGCTGATGTTCGGCTTGCGCTCGATCCACTTGAAGGGCCCCGTGCCGATCGGCGTGTTCGCGGGGTTCATCGCATAGGGCGAGCCCATCTTCTCCGGGTGGATCGCCGCGAAGAGGAAGGCCAGGCTGTAGATGAAGGCCGCCGAAGGCTGCTTCAGCCTGAAGATGACGGTGAAATCATCCGGCATCTCCATGATGTCAATGTACGGTCGGAAGGCCGAGACGTGCGGCGAGGGGGGTGTGAGTGCGATCTCGCCCGTCAGGCGCTTGTGGGAGAAGATGACGTCTTTGGCCGTGAGCGGTGAGCCGTCGTGGTACGTGACGCCTTTGAGGAGCTTCACCGTATAGGTCTGCCCGTCAGGCGCGATGCTCCAGCTCTCCGCTAAGTCTCCCTTGACCGTCTGATGGTCCAGTTCGTCAAGCATCAGCAGCGTGCTGAAGACGTTCGGCATTGCCTTGATCTGGACGTGCCCGCTGGAAAGGTGCGGGTCCCAGCTCAGGCCCTGCACGACGTCCGATTGCAGGCGCACGCTATACGTGCCGCCGCGTACGGGCCGCGCGCCCGCGGGCGTTGCCGTCGGCGCCACCGTTGGTAATACCGTCGGGCGTGGTGTCGCCGTCGGGAGCACCGCTGCCGTTGCCGTCGGCGCCGCCGACGTTGGTGCGGCCGTCGCCGCGGGACGCGGCGTCGCCGTGGCTGCGGGCCCCGACGTCGCCGTAGGCGGCGTATCTTCATCATCGTCGCCGCCGCACGCCGTCACCACCATGACCACCACCGCCATGAGGGCAAGGGCAGCGAATAAACGATTCCTCCAACGGATGCTCATGCGTTCCTCCTTATATTGACCCGAACTCCCGGGTCGCCCAAAACGGCGATCTCCGCGAAAGGGGGCATACTATAGGGCGATACCCCGGAAACTGTCAATATCTTGCAGTCTAAAGGGTCGCCTTTAAGGAGTGTACGCCAGAACCCCTCGGCTGGATGCCTGATTTCGACACGAAAAAAGAGAGGGGCGGCTCCAGCCGCCCCTCTCTTAGGGCCTCGAAAGTTCGTCGCCTGCCTAGGCGGGCGCGATCCAGGTGATCTCGTTCCGGCCGCGGAAGCAGTAGGCGCCGGGGCACTGCAGATTGAAGTTCCGCAGGCGCGGCGACCAGCCTACATAACCGCCGGTGTGCGCGATCTTCGTGATCCAGTTGCCCTCCGTCAGGATGGCCCGTTGCAGGTCGGCCACGATCGCCTTGCGGCGCTCCGGGTCGGTGGCCTGGCTCTGCTGCGTGTAGAGCTGGTCAATCCTCGCATTGCTCCACTTCGCCGTGTTCAAGGGTGAAGTCGAAGTATACCAGTTGCCCAGCCAGACGTCGGGATCGTCAACGGCTGCCGTGGACGGGATGTAGTAGATTTCATAGTCTCCTGCCAGGCGCCGGTTCGTGTAGACCTGCTGCGTTGGCACTTCCAGCGTCACGTTCAAGCCCGCCTTCTTCCACTGCGCCTGGATCGTCGCGGTGGCGTCCGTGAACTGCGGGATCGGCAGCGTCAGGATCTTGATTTCGAACTTGTCGTAGTCCACGCCCGCTTCCCGGAACAGCTGCTTCGCCCGCGCGATGTGGTCAGCCGTCACCGGGCCGGTGTTGATGAGCGTCGCCGTCTCCTGGTCCGTCAGGCCCCATGACCCGCCGATGGAGGGCGGCATGAGGGGCGATGCGCCCGAATGGCCGATGCCCGGGAAGTTCACCGTGACGAATCCGGGCCGGTCAATCAGGTTGTTCAGCGCCGTTCGGATGCGGACGTCCGTGTACGGAGCCTTGTTGCCGAAGCCCAGGTGCTGCCAGGAGCCGTAGCCCGTCAAGTACGTATAGGTCGGCAGCTCGCGCTTGAACGTCTCGATCTGGCTGTTCAGCGCGGCGGGGTCAAGGTAGTCGGCCTCAAGGAACCGTGCGGTGCGGAAGGCCGCCAGTGCCGTGGTGCTGTCCGGCACGATCTGGTATTCCAGTCCGTCCAGGTACGGGAGCGCCTGGCCCTGGGCATCCTTCTTGAAGTAGCGGTCGTTCTTGCGGAGCGTGATGGAGAGGCCCGGTCTCCGCTCAACGAAGCGGTAGGGCCCGGTGCCGATGGGCGTATTCGCGGCCAGCTTCATGTAATCGGAGCCCAGCTTCTCTTGCTGGATCACCGCGAAGAGGTTCGCGAGACTGTACACGAACGCGGCGGCGGGGGCCTTGAGCCGCACCACCAGCGTGTGATCGTCCGGCGCCTCCATCACGTCAATGTACGGAGAGAAGTTGCCGCGGATGTGGCTCACGTAGCCCGTGTTGATCTCGCCGATGATGCGCTTGTAGGAGAAGATGACGTCCTTCACGGTCATCTGCGCGCCGTCATGGAAGAAGACGTCCTTGCGCAGCTTCACCGTGTACGTCAGGCCGTCCGCGCTGGCGGACCAGCTCTCGGCGGCGTCCGCCTTGATCGTCGTCGGTTTCAGCTCGTCCAGCATCAGCAGGCCGTTGCTCATCGCGGTGACGACCTTGATGGGCGTATGGCCGCTCACCTGGTGGTTGTCCCAGCCCAGGCCTTGCGTCACATCTGCCAGCAGGCGGATGTTATACACGCCGCCGCGCGTGATCTGCTGACCCACGGCTGTGGGCGTTGGGAGCGGCGCTCTGGTGGGCGTCGGGACGGCCGTCGGCGTCGGGGCCGGCGGCTGCGTCGGTGCCGGAACGGTCGCCGTCGGCGCGCGCGTCGCCGTCGGCCCTGCGGCCGTCGGTCCCGCCGTCGGCGCAACCGTCGCCTTCTCTTCATCGTCGCCGCCGCACGCCGTCACGACCATGACGATAACCGCCATGAGCGCGAGCGCCGCCAGCAGCCTGCCCTTCAATAGCTTTCCTGTCATTGTTCCTCCTCAATATCTCTGTTCTGGCTTCTCCAGAAACTTAGGCAAAAGGGAAACGCCTCTTGCCTGCGGTGTCGGGAAACTGCTGGAAACTATAGGGGGCCGCTCTTCTCCAAGTCAAGCCGTTCGCCCGTGTTCTTGAAAGTACGCCGTAGGCAGCTTGGCGGATGCCTTTACGTAATGAAGATTGGGGGCCGCCCTTGGGCCGTCCGCGCTTGCTTTTTCCCCGTTGCTCTCCGTCTAGGAGCAGGGCCTACGGCCTCTGCGCCCCCGTTGCCGCCAGCGTCACCCCATAGAGCGACGTGCGGGCCGTGATGAACAGCCTCCGCCGGTCGCCTCCGCCGAAGGCGCAGTTCGCCGGCGTCTCCGGCAAACGGATCTTCCCCAGCAGTTCGCCGCTCGTGCTGAAGACATGGATGCCGTCGCCCGCTGTGCAATAAAGCCGCCCCTCCGTGTCCGCCCGGATCCCGTCCGGCACCCCCGGAGAGATCTCCGCGAACAGACGGCTGTTCCTCAGGGAGCGCCCGCCCGTCACGTCAAAGACGCGAACATGCTTCCGCGCCGTGTCTGCGATGTACAGCTTCGATTCGTCCGGAGAGAAGCAGAGGCCGTTCGGCCCCTCGAAGTCCGCCGCCACGGACGTGAGGATGCCCGTCTCCGGGTCCAGGCGGTAGACGTGCCGCTCCGCCATCTCGAACGGCTCCTTCTGCCGCAGCTCCTCCGTGTGCCTCCCGTACTGCGGGTCCGTGAACCAGATGGAGCCGTCGCTCTTCACCACCAGGTCGTTCGGCGCGTTCAGCTTCTTCCCCTGGTAGCGCTCCGCCAGCACCGTGATGCGCCCGTCCGCCTCCGTCCGCGTCACATTCCGGCTGCTGTGGCCCGCCGTCACCAGCCGCCCCTGCAGGTCCAGGTAGTTCCCGTTGGCATAGCCCGAAGGCTTGCGGAAGATCGAAAGGCCGCCCTTCTCCGACCATCGGTACATCGTGCTCGCCTGGATATCGCTGAAGATCAGGCAGTTCTCCTTCGGCGTCCACACCGGACCTTCAAGAAAGGTCAACTTGGGCACGATGCACTCCACCTTGGAATCGGGCCGCAGGATCGCCCGGAGCTCAGGCGACCGTATCTCGAAATCAGCGCTGGTCATGGCGTGCTCCTTTCGTGCAGATGGCGAAGCTAGCACAGGGGTATGCAACCGTCAACGCGCCGCGTCTCGCCTTGACTCGATCCCCGCCGCTCTCTATTCTGCGTTGGCTATGGAACTCAACGTCGGCATCACCTTTACCCAAGAGCAGGAGATGCTCCGCTCCTCCGCGCGAGCCTTCCTCAATAAGGAAGCGCCCCTCACCTTCGTCCGCTCCTTGGAGCAAGCCCCCGCCTCCTTCCCGGCTGAGCTGTGGAAAAAGATCGCCGATCTGGGCTGGCCCAGCCTGCCCGTGCCCGCCCAGTATGGCGGCAGCGACGGCTCCTTCCTCGACGTCGCCGTCCTCCTGGACGAGCTGGGCCGCGCTGCCTTCCCCGGCCCCTACCTCTGGACCGCCCTCAGCGCCATGCTCCTCCAGCAGTACGGGTCCGAGGAGCAGAAGCGGAAGCATCTCCCCGCCGTGGCCGATGGCGTCGCCGTCTTCACCATCGCCTGGCCTGAAAAGGCCGGGGAGTACACCGCCGAGCACCTTGCCGCGACCCTGCATCTTGCGGCTGGCGGCTACGCCCTCACCGGGAACAAATACTTCGTCCCTTGCGGCTCCTATGCCACCCACTACCTCGTCGCCGCCAAGACGCCCGAAGGCAAAGTCGCCGTCACCATCGTCCCGCGCGTCCAGGCCTCCGTCTCCGCCAAAGCCCTCGCCACCACCGGCTGGGATAACCAGGCCAATGTAGACTTCCGCGCGACCCCTGTGGCGAAAGGCGACCTCCTCCCCGGCGATGGGGCCGCCATCCTGGAGCGCGCCATCCAGCTCGGCGCCGCCATGCAATCCCTCTTCATGAGCGGCATGGCCCAGCGCGCCCTGGAGTTCACCCGCGATTACGCCAAGGTGCGCGTCCAGTTCGGCAGGCCCATCGGCAGCTTCCAGGCCGTCCAGCACCACCTCGCCAACATGGCCTCCGATGCGGACATCTCCCGCAACACCGCCTATCGCCTCGCCGAGCGCATCGTCCAAGGCGGCGATATCGCCTTCGAAGCCTCGGCCGCCAAGGCCTGGTGCGCCCCCGCCTGCATGCGCGTCATGCAGACCGGCCACCAGGTGCACGGCGGTATCGGTGTCATCACGGATCACGCCATGCAGATGTACTTCCTGCGCATGAAGCCCCTGGAAACCCTCCTGGGCGATGCCGATTTCCATACCAAGCGCGTCGGCGCGCGGCTTATGGACCTGGTGGCCTAGCATGGGCAAGCTCCTCGAATATCCCGTCGCCCCCGAGCTCCGCGATTTCCAGGCCGAGGTACGCGCCTTCATCGGCGAACACCTGGACGAGGCCACACGCAAGGAGCGCACCTCCGGCGAAGTTGGCACCGGCCTGGGCCCCCTGGGCAGGCGCTTCCTCAAAAAGATGGGCGATAAGGGCTGGATGGGCCTCACCTGGCCCAAGGAGTACGGCGGCCTCGGCAAGAGCTTCATGCACCGCTTCATCCTCTCGGAGGAGATGGACTACGCCGATGCTCCCTCTCCCGGCTTCGGCGCCAGCGTCGTCGGCCCCTGCATCATGCTCTTCGGCACCGAGTGGCAGAAGAAGGAGTTCCTCCCCAAGATCGCCAAGGGCGAGATCTTCTTCGGCCTCGGCTACACCGAGCCGGAGGCCGGCTCCGATCTCGCCTCCCTCAAGCTCGCCGCCAAGGAAGACGGCGACGATTATGTGCTCAACGGCCAGAAGATCTTCAACAGCGAAACCCACGTCGTGGACTATGTTTGGCTCGCCGCGCGAACGGACTTCCAAGCCCCCAAGCACAAGGGCGTCTCCCTCTTCATGGTGGACGCCAAGAGTCCGGGCATCACCGCCCAGGGCATCTACACCCTCAGCGGCGAGCGCACCAACATCGTCTTCTACGATAACGTCCGCGTCTCCAAGCGCCACCTCCTCGGCGAGCCCAACAAAGGCTGGTACTACCTCGCCGCCGCCATAGACCTCGAGCGCTTCTTCCCCATCAGCAAGACCCTTCACCGCCTGGAGAAGATGATCGCCCTCGCCCACCAGCCCGGCCCTTCCGGCCGCCGCCCCGCGGACGACCCCCTCCTCCTCCACCGCCTCGCGACCCTTGTCATCGAGGCCCAGGCCGTTCGTGGCCTCTCCTTTCGCACCGCTTGGATGCAGGGCAAAGGCGTCGTGCCGAATATCGAAGCCTCCATCCTCAAGCTCTTCCTCCGCGAGTACAACCAGCGCGTCGCTCGCTTGGGCGTCCAGATGTTCGGCCTCTATGGCCAGCTCCGAAAGGAAAGCGACCTCGCCCCCCTGGACGGCGAGCTGGAGAAGGCCTACCGCGGCAACCCCGTCGGCACCATCACCGGCGGCACCTCGGAGATCCAGCGCAACGTCATTGCCACCCGCGGCCTGGGCCTGCCCCGCTAACCGCGTCGGCGCCTCGCGCTTTCCTTCGGAAAGCTGACGGGAATCGGCGTTCCTCCCTGGCCCGAACCGAGGGAATCCCCCCTTGACGGCCTCGCGCCGCCTGCGGTATCCTGCCGCCGTTATACTCGCAAGTACGAAAAACCTACTGGTAGGAATAAACGTTTCATGACCCTGGCGGCGAGTAAAAACATCAAGGCCGAGCACGAGCGCGAGCGGATCCAACAAGCCGCCGCCACCGTCTTCCAAGAGCGCGGCTATGTCGGCACCACGATGGAGCACATCGCCCGCCAGATGGGCGTCACCAAGGGCTTCATCTACTACTACTACAAGTCCAAGGACGATGTCTTCTACGACCTGCACTCCCAGGCCATGAAGAGCGTCCACGCCTATGTCCAGTCTCGCGTTCCCAAGGAGGGCAGCCCCCTCGTCAAGCTGGAGGCCGCATTCACCGCCCACGTGGAGCACGTCGTCCAGCGCGCCGCCATGGGCTTCGTCGCCGCCCGCACCGCCTCCAATATCCTCATGCCCACCTTCCCGGCCAAGTACCGCCGCATCCTCACCCAGGAGCGCGATCGCTTCCACTCTATCTATGACGCCATCATTGATGAAGGCGTCCGCGAAGGGCTCTTCGGCGAGGCCGAAAGCAAGGCCGCCATCCGCCTGGTCATGGGCGCCATCACCTGGATGCCCAACTGGTACCGCACCGGCGGCGCCTTCGATACCAACGCCATCGCCGCCCTGCTCGTCCGCATGTTCTTAAGCAAGGACTCTGGCGCCGTTGCGAGCAAGCTCGGCCTACGACTCATGGAGGCACAGCGATGACAGTTCAAGCCGTTCAGCCCAGGTGTCGCAAGTGCGGGAGCCGACTTGTGACCACTATCGAGCAAGCCTGCATCATCTGCGGCTTCCCCACGGAAGAAGCCATGGCCAAGCTCTCCGCCACGCCCGCCGTCAAGCTCGTCCCCAAGCCCGTGGCCGCTCGTCCCCCGGCCGTCTTCGATCCCGGCGTCAAGGACGCCATCGTCCGCAGCTATGAGACGGCGGGCCTGGTGCAGACGGCCGAGCAGTTCGGCATCAAGCCCTCCACCCTGGTCCTGCGCCTCCGCAGGTGGGGCGTGGTCCTCCACGGGCGCGGCTGGAAGCCCGGCCAAACCCCCGGCGAGAATGGTAGAATGCACGGCGCGGGCGAAGCGCTGCACCCCTTCGAAAGCCCAGTCAGCCGCGCCGATCTGGGCAAGACCGCCGTCTTCGATGTCCTGGGCAACCGCCTGGGCGAGCTGGAGCAAGTGGTGGCCCGCGCCGCCGATTCCTGCGGCAAGGCCAAGGATGCAAAGTCGTATCACGCCGGACGTTTAGAGATGCTGCAGACCATCAAAGTCATGGTCGATCAAATGCGCGAGTCCGAAAACGGACACAAAGGAAGGTAAGGCATATGGTTGATATGAAGATCATCTCCGCAGACTCCCACATCCTAGAGCCGCCGGATATCTGGAAGAAGTGGATGCCAGCCAAGTTCCAGGAGCGCGCCCCCAAGATGGCCAAAGACAAAATGGGCGGCGACGGATGGAGCTACGATGGCAGTCCCACGCAGCCTATCGGCCAGTCCGCCACCGCAGGCAAAGCCCTGGAGGACATCAACTGGCTGGGCTACACGTACGACAGGATTGTCCAGGGCGCTTTCAAGGGGCCGGAGCGCATCAAGGAAATGGATCTCGATGGCGTGGACGCTGAGCTTATCTACCAGCCACAGACCACGATGTCGTACTTCATGAAGCAGGACGTTGAGTTCCAACTGGCCGGCATCCAGGCCTATAACAATTGGCTCGCCGAGGATTTCTGCGCCACGGATAAAAAGCGCCTGATCGGCATCGCCCAGATGCCCAACGTCGGCGTGGACGGCATGGTGGCCGAGCTCCAGCGCGCCCGCAAGAAGGGCCACCTGGGCTGCGTCATCGCCACCTGGCCCAGCGGCAAGCCCCAGATCTCCCCCGAGGACGATAAGTTCTGGGCCGCCGCCCAGGATATGAACATCCCCGTCAGTATCCACGTCTCACTCATCGGCCAGGTCAAGATGGGCAATGCCGACGGCAGTTGGAAGATGGCCGGCAGCGCCTCCAAGGGCATGACCGCCATGCCGGCCGCCATGGGCGACATGATTCTCGGCGGCGTCTTCGACCGCTTCCCGAAACTCCAGGTGAGCATGATTGAAACGGGCTGCGGCTGGATCCCGTACTTCATGGAGCAGCTGGACGACCGCTACTGGCGCAACCGCAAGCAGACCAACTGCCAGATCAAGCGCCTCCCCAGCGAGTACTGGAAGAGCAACTGGTCGGCCACCTTCATCAAGGACGTCTATGGCATCCAGAACCGCGCCTCCATCGGCGTCGAGAACATGCTCTGGTCCACGGACTATCCACACGCCGGGAACGATTGGCCCTACAGCCGCAAGACCCTCAAGGAGATGTTCGCCGGCGTCCCCGATCACGAGATGGACCTCATCATCGGCGGCAACATCAAGCGCCTCTACAACCTTGGCAAGTAAGGCCCCCGCTCCCTATCGGCTCGGGCCGCCCGGCTCCCTCACGGGCCGCCGGATCCTGGAGTTGTCCGGCCCCCTGGGCCAATACGGCGGCAAGGTCCTGGGCGATCTCGGCGCGGACGTCATCCGGATCGAAGATCCGGATGATAATCGCGCGCGCTACATCCCGCCCTTCGTGGGCGATGATCCCCATCGCACCTCCGTCTACTTCGAGGCGTGGAACCTCAACAAGCGCTCGGTGACGCCCAACCTCCGCACGGCCGAGGGCCGCCGCCTCTTCGAGCGCCTGGTCAAGACGGCCGATGCCGTCATCGAGACGCGGCCTCCCAGCACCCTGGTGAAGGCTGGCTACACCTACGAGCGCCTGGCCAAGATCAACCCGCAGATCATCGTCACCACCGTCACCGGCTTCGGGACGGAGGGGCCGTACAAGGACTACCAGGGCGCGAACCTCGTCTACTACGCCCTGAGCGGCTTCATGGCCAGCTCCGGGGAGCCGGAGCGCCCGCCCGTCGTCATCAGCGGACAGCTCACCTACGTCTGCTCCTCCATCCACGCGGCCGCCGGGACCTTGCTGGCCATCCTGGGACGCAACACCCACGGCATCGGCCAGCACATCGAAATCTCGGCGCAGCAGGCCATGGTCGCCTTCACCACCATCGCGGGCGTGACGCTCTGGCTGGACACCGGGAGATCGCCCACGCGCCGCGGCAACCACGGCCTCTACCCCTGCAGGGACGGCTACATCATCATCGCCATCGGCCGCCCGGAGCAGTGGGCCATCTTCAGCAAGTGGGTGGCCGAGGTGACGGGCAATAAGGACATCCTGAACCCCAAGTACCAGGGGCGGTCAGACGAGCGGGAGCCCTACGCCGACCTGATTAACATGTACATCACGGAGTTCTCCATGAACTTCGAGCGCGAAGAGATGTATAAGGAAGGCCAGCGCCGCCACCTCACGCTCGGGCCCGTCTACACCATCCGCGATCTGCTGACGAACCCGCAGATGCTGGCCAGGGGGCTCTTCCAGGAGCACCAGCACCCCACGCTCGGCGCTGTGAAGCTCGCCGGCGCGCCCTACAAGTTCTCGCGCACCTCCACCGCCGTCCGCCGCGTTGCCCCGGAGCCCGGGCAGGACAACGCCCAGGTCTTCATCGAAGAGCTCGGCCTCACTCCAAAGAGGCTCGCCGCCCTCCGCGCATCCGGCGTCGTCTAAGGGCGCGCGCCCATGGCAGAGCCTGAGCGTCGCCCGCGCGCTCCCCGTCTGGCGCTCGCGGCCCTCCGCTACCGCGATTTCCGCCTCCTCATCCTGAGCACCGGGACCCTCCAGCTCGGCATCTGGAGCACCCTCGTCACCTCAGGGTGGATGGTCTATCACCTCTCCGACTCTTCCTTCCAGGTCGGACTCTTCTCCTTCGTCTCCTCCATCCTCATCCTCATCACCACGCCTTTGAGCGGCTACCTCTCCGATAGAGGGAAGCGCCGGCTCATCATGATCGGCACCCAGAGCATACTCATCGGCGCCTCGCTGATCCTCGCCGTCCTGGTGACAACGGATGCGATCCGCCTCTGGCATTTCTTCGTCCTCGGCCCCATCTACGGCGGCTCCTTCTCCATGAGCGGCCCCACGCGGATGGCCCTGGTGCACGATGTGGTGGGCGGCAAGGAGCTGGCCAGCGCCGTCACGCTCAACTCCATCACCACCAACGTCATGCGGGTCATCGGCCCCGCTATCGGCGGCACGCTCATCGGCTTCGGCCCCGAGTACGCTTTCTGGTTCCCGCTCGTCGCCTACACCGTGGCCCTGTGGCCTCTGCTCCTCCTCCCCTTGGGCGGCGCGCGACAGGGCACCGGGCAGAACAACGTCTTCACCAGCTTGAAGGAGACCATCGGCTACCTGCGGCGCGAAGGGACTATCGGCCCCCTCATCGCCCTCGCCTTCGTCACCGGCATCTTCGGCACCGCCTCCCTCCAGCTTCTGCCCGTCTACGCCGATCGCGTCCTGGGCTCTTCGGACGGGACGATGCTCGGCTGGCTCCACTCATCCCTGGGCTTCGGCGCGCTCCTGGGCGCGGTCGCGATGTCGCTCTTCGGCCAGGTGAAGCGGCGCGGGCGGATGTTCCTCATCACCGTCGCCGTCTATGGCGGCATGCTGGCGCTCCTGGGGTTCACGGGCGCCTTTGCCCTGGCCGTCCTTATCATGGCGGCGCTGGGCGTCCTGACGGCGATGATGCTCATCACGAACAACATCCTCATCCAGAGCCACGTGGCCGGCCACATCCGCGGGCGCGTCCTCTCCATCTATTTCCTGAGCTTCAGCTTCACCAACATCGGCGCCATTCTCAACGGCACATTAGCCGAATGGTTCGCCCTCAAGACCACCTTCCTCACGGTGGGCTGTCTCGTGACGGCCTGCGCCGCCTTCGTCGCCCTGCGCTCCCGCGCCGTGCGGGAGATGTAGGAGGGCGTTTTTCAGGAGACGCGCGCCCCTATTTCGCCTTGAGGCTCTGGTGCCGCACCGGAGGACGAACGGGCCTACGCGGCCTGGGTTGCCCACAGCCCTAACGTACGTAGGGGCGAGCCTAGCCAGCCTTTATATTCTCTATGGCGCGGCTCGCCCTCACCATCGCCAAAGAACAACGTACCACTCGCGCTTCAAGAACCGCCCAGATGCTCGGATCCAGACCCTGGTCATCCGTGCAACCTTACCCCGCACTTGGCACGGCCCCTTCGACCTCTCCCTCTCATCCCTCTCCTGCGAGGCGAGGGACGCTTCGTTAAACACTACAATCGCCTCCGCCCAGTCCAGCGAAGTGCCCCTTCCCGCTCAGGATATGAAGGTCGAGGTCTACCGAGATCCCGATTCCGCATCGGGAGGTTAGAGGTTAGGTCGCTCTTTCCCGCCGCCTTGACACTCCCGCCTACCATCCATTATCATCTTCTTTAGAAGCCTCAGCCAGGACCAACGAGCCGGGGAGGCGCGAAGATGTGCGGACGGCGCATGGCCATGCGCCTCCTGCGTCCTAGCGTCTCCCCTTCTTTTTGGACCCAAGGCGCAGATGCCTTCAGCCTGCCGAAAGGCGGGGTGAAGGCACTCCGGCGCTTCACCGGAGCGGTCCCAGCAACCGCGGCTTCGGGAATCTTCGGTAGGCGGATGTGAGGAGGTGGAGCGGTGGATACGGGCCTCGGGCCGAACGTGGCGCAGGCGTCCCAAGACGCTGAGTGTCAGAACCCGGTTCCTTCCCCTGGAACGGCGGCTTCTTCCAACCTAGGCGCAGCCCGTCCCCATCGCGCCTCCTCCTTGCCTATGCCGGATCATGCTCCTTCGCCCGGCGCAACAGCGCGCCCTCCCGCCGCCCACGCGCGGCGCGAAGCGGCGCGCTGCCATCGCCTCTGGCAGCAGGAGCGCTTCCTCCGGCTGCTCCGCGAACGCCAGCTGGAGAGGCTCCTGCAGCGCCTCCCGCCTGATGGCGTTCCGCAAGCGGTCCGCCTCCTTGAAGAAAAGATCAAGCGTTCAGAAGATCGGTACAAAGCAGCGCGTGCCAGGGAACGCGTCGCGCCCGGCGCGTCAAGCCTTGCAGGTCAGGAAGGGCTCGCCGGTTACGCCATGGACGGCGCCGATTCCGTGTCCGCACCAGTGCACGAGCTGCACCACAACCTCATCACGCTCCTGCAGACGGAAGTCGCCGCCCTTGGATACGACCCGCACGACCCCCTCTTCGAGGAGTGGCTCGCGGAAGACATCGCGGAGATACTCCGCACCGCGGTCCGCGCCCTGGGGTCCCTCGCCAAGCGCGAGGCGCAGCGACTGGCCGATGAGGTGCGCCGTCGCACGATCGAAGAAGAAGAATGGAACGCATTCAAACCGGAGAGGAAGCGCCACGACCCCGACGAGGAAGCTCGCACCACGTGGCGCCTCTACCGCTCCCTGGGCTTCTAACGCTGGGACCGTCTGCGCCTCTTTTCTCAAAATGCAACAACTACACAACAACGGAGAATAAAAAACGAAACGCTGCGGCGACCGCTCAGTCGCCCCTCAGCAAACCGCTGAGGACAACATACATGTAGGGGCGCGGGGCACGCGCCCTCCCTCTGTCGCCCTGAGGCTCTGCGAAGGGTGGTCGCCAACCTGAAAACTACGCGGGGCGCGCGCCCTCCCCCTGTCACCCTGAGAAGCGGTGATGCCACATCGCCACGACGAACGGGTCTACGCCCTCCGGGTTGCCCCGCAACCATCTCCCACCAAGGTACGGGCGGCCCGTCCTCGGGATGGCGACGCCAGGGCTAAGCCCCGCCCGTCCGATGTTTACTTCACCTTCGCCAGCACGTCGTTGGCGAACTGCTCCAGGCCGCTCACCAAGTGCTCCGGCGTCAGCCGCCCCTGGGGCGGGCCCCACGGCGTCACCATCATCCGGTGCACGCCCGCCTTCTCATAGGCGCGGATGTGCTCCACCGTGACGGGCGGCGGACAGCCCACCGTGATCTCGAAGGGCCTATCGCCTAAGCCCAGCTTCGCCCGGTGCGCCTTCAGCCGCCCGATGATCTCCGTCGCCTCTTCCAGGCTGTGGCGCACGCCGAACCAGCCTTCGCCGGCCTGCGCCGCGCGCTCGATGGCCGGGGGCGTCACGCCGCCGAAGAGGAGCGGGATGCCGTTCGGGTTCTTGGGCTTGGGGCGGAACTTCACCGCGTCGAACTTGTAGTACTTCCCCTGGTGGGCGATGGTCTCCTCCGACCAGAGCCTGCGGAGGATCTGCGCGATCTCCACGGAGCGCGCGCCACGGTTCTCCCACGTTTCGCCTACAGCCAGGAACTCGTTCTTGAGCCAGCCGATGCCGACTCCCAGCAGCATGCGCCCCTCCGAAAGGACGTCCACCGTGACGGCCGAGCGCGCGGTGACGAAGGGGTTGCGCAGCGGCAGGATGTACACGCCGGTGCCGAGCTTCACATGCTTGGTCACGGCGGCCACATGCCCCATCACCACGAAGGGATCGTAGGACGGCGTGTCCGGGTTGAAGTTCTCCGCCCCGGGGCCTGCGTACGGATGGCTGGAGCCGATGGAGGCCGGGAAGACGAGATGCTCCGGCATCCAGACCGATTCGTAGCCGAGCTCATCGGCCCGCTTGGCGATGGTGAGGTAGTGCCGCGGGTTGACGCCTGCGAGGAAAAAGCCGAGTTTCATAAAGAATTACTCCGATAACCTCCTCTCCCTTGATGGGAGAGGATTATGAGGAGAGGGTGCAAACGGAATCCCCCTCTCTTTTTTCTCTCCCGCCGAGGGAGAGAAGTGAAGCGGAAGCCGAGTTTCATGGGAAACCTAACCCCCTACCCCTTCCCTTCGAGGGCAGGGGCGATATGTCGTGTGTAGGCCAACGTCCCCCCGTCGGCACGGGCCTCTGCTTTGCCATGGGGAGACACCTTAGAGACCGTCGGTGTTCCAGCGGGGCTCGCGCTTCTCTACAAAGGCCAGCGTCCCCTCTCTGATATCCGGGTGCTTGGACATCGTGCCCGAGAGCTGGCGCCCGTACTCGAACGATTCATCCAGCCCTGCGAGCATGGCGCGGGTCAGCGTCTTCTTCACGATGCGCACCGCCGTCGGCGAGTTCTTGGCGATCTTCCGCGCCAGGTCCAGCGCCGAGTCCATGAGCTTGGCATACGGCACCACCTCGGTGACGATGCCCAGTTCGTAGGCGCGCTGGGCGCTGACGCGCTCGTGGGCGCCCACCATCAGCATGCGGTTCAGCGCGCCGAAGGGGACGTACCGCGTCATCTGGATCGCCGAGTAGGTGACCACGTGCCCCACGGAGACCGCTGTATTAACGAAAGTAGCGTTCTCCGAGCAGATGACGATATCGGCGTCCGAGACGAACTGGAAGGCGCCCCCGGTGCAGACGCCGTTCACCGCGCAGATCACCGGCTGTTCAATATCGTTCTGCCGGGCGGACATCTTGAGGTTCTGGGAGCCGCCGGGAGGCCCGTGGGTGGGCTGCTTGGCCGCCTCCCGCAGGTCGCGGCCGGAGGAGAAGGAGCGGTCGCCCGCGGCGGTGAAGATGACCACCCAGACCTGCTTGTCCTTCTTGATATCCTGCCAGATCTCGGGCAAGGTGACGTCCATCATCTCCCGGGTGAGGGCGTTGAGCGCATGGGGCCGGTTCAGGGTGATGGTGGCGATGTGGTCTTTCTTCTCATAGATGATGTCAGGCGACATAATGCGTCCTCCTGGGAACCTGCGGGGCGTAGCAGAGTATAACACGCGATGAAACGGAATCTTCAGGGGAAAAGATGAATCGTGGACAGGGTTTTTACACGGCTGTCTCGGGCGATGCAGAGCCGCTATAATGCTGGCGTTCGCCCGTCCCCGAAATCTTGTGTGGAACCTAAAGGGAGCTTGCCATGAAACTTGGCTCATTTATCTTGTTGCAGTGCCCGCCTTCAAAGACGAATAAGCAGGCCTTCGATGAGGTCGTCGAGCAGGCGGTGCTGACCGAACAGATGGGCTTCGACCAGATCTACCTGGCGGAGCACCACTTCTCGCCCTATTCCATCCTGGCCGACCCCCTGGTGCTGGCCTCCCATATCGCGGCCAAGACCAAGCGCATCAAGATCGGCCTGGCCGTGGCGGTGATACCCTTCCACAACCCGGTGAAGCTGGCGGAGCAGGCGGCGATGGTGGACATCCTGAGCGATGGCCGCCTGGTCCTGGGCGTCGGCCGCGGCTACCAGCGCCAGGAGTTCGATAAGCTGAGCCTGAACATCGGCGATAGCCGCGGCATGATGGTCGAAGGGCTGGAGGTCCTCCACAAGTCTTGGATGGAGGAGGAGTGGACCTACAAGGGTAAGTACTACAACTACCCGGTGAAGCAGACGATCTACCCCAAGCCCGTCCAGAAGCCGATCCCGACACCCGTCGCCACCGGCGGCACCAAGGAGACGATGGAGTGGGTGGCCAAGAAGGGCGTCCCCTTTATCAGCGGCGGCGCCTTCCCGGAGCTTGAGGGGATCAAGGCCCGCCTGGACAAGTACCGGGCCGATATGAAGGCCGCCGGCTTCTCCGATGCGCACATCACCCAGTGCGTCAAGGACTCGCCGTTCTCCCGCCGCATCTACGTGGGCAAGAACGATAAGGACTCTTACGAGCGGCCCCGCGAGTACGTGATGTGGTTCGAGAACGCCCTGATGAAAGAGGGCTTGCCCCAGCTGGGCGTCTCACCGGAGCAGGATGCCGCCTACCACGACCACCTTGCGCGCATGACGGAGCGCTCCAAGCAGCCCTACGATCACAAGTTCAAGCAGGAGCTCTACGCCACGCCGGACGGGGTGATTGACCACATCAAGACGATGGAGTCCTACGGCATCGAGAACATGATTTTCTGGTTCAACTTCGGCGGCATGCCCCGGGACATGGTCCTGGAGTCCATGCAGCGCTTCTCCGATAACGTCATCCCGGTCATCAAGGGCAGCAAGAAGGGCAAGTAGGACCTTCGACCCCCGCTTGTTGTGCTCCTTCGGATGAGCTACAAGCGGGGGTCTTTTTTTAGGCGGCACAGGTGAGCGCACCGGACATCGCGATCGTCGGCGTGGGCTATACGCGCCAGGGGCGGCTGCCGGGCGTTTCGCCCAAGCATTTCTGCCTGGAAGCCTCGGCCGCCGCCATCGCCGATGCGGGGCTGAAGGCCGCCGATATAGACGGCATCCTGGTGCAGGGGAACGGCAGCATCTACCCGGTGGATGTGGCCGAGATGCTGGGCATCCAGCCGCGCTACTCCACCATGATCGCGCCCTACGGCACCACGGCCTCCATGCTGGCGATGCAGGCGGCGCTGGGCATCAAGGCCGGCGTGGCCGACGTGGTGCTCTGCTGCTACGGCAACTCCGGCTTTTCCCTGGCAGGCGGCGGCGTGCGCACCGGCGAGCTCTCCGGCAACCAGTTCACGAATCCCTTCGGGATGAACAGCGCCGCCATGAACTACGCGGTGGTGGCCCAGCGGCACATGCACCGCTACGGCACCAAGCGGGAGCACCTGGCGGCGGTGGCCCTGGCGGCGCGGCAGTGGGCGCAGAAGAACCCCATGGCGCAGATGAACGGGCGGCCCTTTGACCTGGAGACGTATATGCAGGGGCGCTGGGTGGCCGAGCCGCTCACCGTCTTCGATTGCTGTCTTCAGAGCGATGGCGGGCGGGCCTTCATCGTGACCACGGCGGCCCGCGCGAAGTCCCTGCGGCAAAAGCCCGTCTACCTGAAGGGCTATGCGGAGAAGACCCTGGCGGGCAGCATCTTCAACGACCCGGCGCTCATCAGCCCGGCCAAGGACTCCCTGCCGCGCGCCCTGGCGATGGCGGGCCTGAAGCTCAAGGACATTGACCTCTTTGAGGTCTACGACTGCTTCACCCCGGCGATCGTCATCACGCTGGAGGACTACGGCCTCTGCCCCAAGGGCGAAGGCGGGCCCTTTGTGGCCGATGGGAAGCTGGCCCCCGGCGGCGCGCTGCCCTTCAACACCAGCGGCGGCCTGCTCTCGGAGGTCTATCTGCACAACTGGGGGCACGTGACGGAGGCGGTGCTGCAGCTGCGCGGCCAGGGGGGCGAACGCCAGGCGGCAAAGCATGAGACGGCGGTGGTGGGCGGCAACGGCGGGACGTTCCAGCAGCACATCAACCTTGTGCTGACGGTGTAGGGAGCCGAAGGAAGGCAGGAACTGGGGGAGGGTCGGCTGGAGGTTCTTCGTTCCCGGTTCCTAAGTTCCCGTCCTTAGTGGTGCCCTTGGGCGGCGGCCATGGCCTGGCTGGAGACGAGCTCGATGAGCTGGCCGTCCGGGTCATGGACGAAGCAGGCGCGGTCATTGATAACGGTATCTTCCAGGAGCTTGCCGCCGAACTTCTTCACCGCCGCGATGGCCGCGGGGACATCGTCCACTTTCAGGGAGAGGTGCGTCATCCCCGGCTGGTTCATGGGGCGCTCGCCCCTGGGCGCGGACTTGGGCGAGGCGTAGTAGAGCAGCTCGATCTGGAAGCCGTCCTTCTGCAGGTAGACGGCATGGAGGTCCACCTTGGGCAGGCGGAGGAAACGGTCCTGCACGGGGTGGTCTTTGTTGAAGAAATCGCGGATGAACTGGAAGCCCAGGGCCTGCTCATAGAAGTCTCGGGAGCGCTGGATATTGGTGACGCAGATGCCGATGTGGCTGAAGACGTACGTGGGCATGTTCCACCTAACCCCCTGAGCGCATTTCCTAGGCGGTGCCTTCGATGATGTTGGCTTTGCAGAGCGCTTCGATCTGGTCGTTGGGAAGGGCCATCAGCTTGCGGAAGATGAGGGAGTTATCGGCGCCCCAGCCGGGGCCTGCGCGCCAGACGTGGCCGGGCATCTTGGGGAGGTCTATGGCGAGGCCGGTAGTAAGGACTTCGCCCATCTCTTCGCCTTCCTTGACCAGGCGGCGCTCGCCGGGCTTGAGGACGCGGCGCAGGTGCGGCAGCGTGGTGAAGAAGTTCTGGGCCTTGAGGTTCGGGTCGTCCGGCAGCTCCTTGATGTGGTAGATCTTTGCCGCGTGGACGCCCGCCTTCTGGAGGGTGTCCATCACCTCCATGGGGTCGCGGGGGAGGGTCCATTCGGTGACGATGGCGTCCACCTGGGAGATGTTGCGCTGGCGGTCGTGCAGGGTGGCGAAGCGCTTGTCCTTCCCCAGCTCCGGCCTGCCGATGGCGTTGCAGAGGCGCACCCACTCATCGCTGCTGTAGCAGCCGACGACGCACCACTGGTCGTGGCCCTTGCAGGGGTAGGCGTTGTGCGGGGCGGCCACGGGCGAGTAGTTGCCGTAGCGATCGGGCGCGTTGGGGTCCAGGAAGGCCTCCAGGAGGAGCGGGCCGAAGGCGGAGACCATCACTTCCATCTGGGACATATCAATGAACTGGCCTTCGCCGGTGCGGTGGCGGTGGTCCAGGGCGGCCAGGACGGCGCTGAGCCCCTGCATGCCGTTGAGCCAATCCGGGAAGTGGAAGAGGCCGCTGCCGATAGGGTCGCCGTCAGGGTAACCGGTGGAGGTGGCCAGGCCGCTGAGCGCTTCGATGGTGGCGCCGAAGGAGACGTAGTCGCGGTAGGGGCCCGTCATGCCGAAGCCGGGCATGGCGAGCATGACCAGGGCGGGGTTGGTCTTACGGAGGATATCGTAGGTGAGGCCCCACTTGTGGGTGACGTTGGCGCTCAGGTTGACGAGCACCAGGTCGCTGATGTCAATGAGCTTGTGGACCACATCGCGACCCTGGGGGGTGTTGACGTTGAGGCCCACGTGGCGCTTGGCGGAGTGCCACTCCCAGAGCCGGGGGGACATGGCGGGCTGCTGGCCCATGGCCGGGTCCCAGGGGGGAACGTAGAGGCGGCTCAGGTCCGGGTGGGCCTTGGACTCAATGCGGATGACATCGGCGCCGTTGAAGGAGAGGTGGCGGCCGATATAGGGAGCCGAGCCGCCGGTGGTGAACTCGATGACGCGGAGCCCTTGAAGGGCAAGGGGGGTCTTGGGCGCGGCTTTCTTCTGGGCAGTTGCTGTTGGCATAGGTGGGACAGAAGAGATTGTACCATCCTGCACCCAGGTGAGTCAGAGTGCCGGTCATGTTTCAGCAGGGGGTTGCGATGGGCTATGAAATCGGCGGCGGGCGGCGGGACGTACCCCCTTGTAACGGAAGTGGTTTGACAGGGCCGCCAGGGGTTCGTACGATTTCACCGGGTTCACAGAGCCGGACGACTTGACAGAAGCGCGGCATGCTTAGGGAGAGGAACGCTTCAATGGCGCGGTGAGGGCTGAGCGCGTTATTCGTGGGACTTATCGCGGCGCTTATCGTCGCCGCCTGCGGCGGCAACGCCGAGGGGCCGACGCATACGCCGCGACCGGCGGCGGCCACGGCGACGGCGATCGCGAAGCCGACGACGCCTCCCACCGTACCAGCAACACTGCCCCCGCTGCCGACGGCCACGCCTTCGCCAACGACGCTCTTCATGCAGCGACTGACGGGCGACGGCATCGGCGGGACGAGGTATTACACCAACCCGCCGAACCCGCTGCTCACCCCGCGCGTGGGCGGCAGCGCCACCATCTCCAACAACGGCTACCCGCCATCGCTGAACACGCTGAAGAGCGGCAGCGTCAACACGCTCATGGGGATGCACCCGCTGCACAACCGCCTGATCCGGTGCGCCTACGGCTTGGAGATGAAGAGCTACCACCCGTGGACGTGCGAGCTGACGGGCGACCTTGCCGAATCATGGAGCGTTGGCGCGGACGGCAAGAGCTACGATTTCAAGCTGCGGCCTCGGGTGAAGTTCCAGAACGTCGCGCCGGTGAACGGGCGTGAGGTGAACGCGGACGATGTAGTCTTCTCCTTCGAGAGCTTCAAGAAGGAGGCGGCGTACTTCGGAAACCGCAACTGGCAGTCCATGGCCTCCGCGCAGGTGGTGGACCCGCGGACGGTGCGCGTGACGGCGACGAACGGGAACGTGGATTTCCTGGTGGGGACGGTGGCCTTCCATACCTCCGTCGTCCTGGCAAAGGACAATCCGAACCAGGAGAATCCCATAGGCACCGGGCCGTACCTGATCTCCGATATGAAGAAGGAGATCGAATGGAGCTTGAAGCGCAACCCGGACTACTGGCGCAGGGATGCCCGGGGGACGCAGCTTCCCTATATTGATTCGATACGCATCATCTCGATCCCGGACTTCACAGCGGGGATCGCGGCCTTCCGAACGGGGCAGACCCTCTACGGCCAAGGGGCGACATCGCATCTGGCGGGCCAGAAGGACCTTCGCAAGTCCATCATGGAGACGTTCCCGAACGCGCGTCTGGCCTCCGTGCCTGGGACTGGGAACGATTACATCGCGATGCGGCTGGACAGTCCGCTTGGACGGGACATCAACGTCCGCCGCGCGATCTCCATGTCCGTTCACCGGGAGACGATCCTGCAGGTGACGGCGGAGGGCTTGTGGTACCTGGGCGGCACGGGGCAGGTTGGCCCGCCGATCCCCTTCGTGTGGGCCTTTGACCAACCGCTGAAGATGGAAGAGGCGGGGCCGTGGTACCAATACAATCCCACGGGGGCGAAGCGGCTCCTCACGCTGGCGGGCTACCCGGAGGGGATCACGATCATCTGGCACTATCCTCCGCAGCTGCGGCAGAACATCGGGCCGCAGGCGGAGATATGGAAGGAATCGGCGAAGGAGGTGGGCATCACCATCGAGCTGAGGCCGCTGGATACGGCGACGTGGATGCAGATGGCCTCCACCTATCAGATGAAGAAAGGGACGCCCGAGACGATCATATGGAACAGCGCCACCTCCCGATTCACCGCGGACGGCGACACGTATTCGGCCCTCTACTCGCACTATAGCCCTGAGCTGGCGAACGATCCGGAGCTGGACAAGCTGCTGGAGCAGCAGCGGGTCGAGACGGACCCGGCGAAGCGCCGCCAGATCTTGCGGCAGATCTATCAGGCGGACGCTGGGAAGCTCTACCGCATCGGCCTTGGGAGCATGGGCAACTTTTGCATCTACCGCGAGCAGCTGAACGGGGAGATCTACAACGTCCGCAACCAGTGGCCGTTCTGGGGCGCGCAGCAGTGGGAGAGCATGTGGCTTAGCTGACGGGCAGGTGAACCGACGCGTTCTAAAGGCCCTGCGGATGACCCCGCAGGGCCTTCTTTTTGGGGCGCAAGGCTTGCCTTTCCCGTCGCAGGAGAGTATGAATATGGCACCCTGGTGAGGGCGTCCCAATCGGAGGTGTTATGCCTGCGCAATCGGCTATCGTCGGCATCGGACAGACGGCCTTTTCGAGAAAGATCGGGATAAGCGAGGCGGCGGTCGCCTATCAGGCGATCCAGAACGCCGTGGCGGACGCCGGCATCTCCATGAAGGATGTGGACGGCATCGTCCGCTACTCCCTGGACACGAACTCCGAGTGGCAGCTGGCCTACAACCTCGGGATCCCGCAGCTCAGCTATTTCTCCGTGGCGCCCGGGGGCGGCAATGCCGGGTCGAACGCCGTGCAGATGGCGGACCTGGCGATCAAGGGCGGCCTGGCGAACTACGTGGTGGTCTTCCGCGCGCGCAACCGCGGGAAGCAATCGTCCGGCGGGCCGGGGCAGTTCGAAGGCGGACGCCCCTGGGAGAAGATGTCCATGCAGGTGCGGGAGCTGGGGAAGAAGTTCAGCAACCCGTACGGGCTCATCGCGGCGGTGCAGGAGATGGCGGTCATCGCGCGCCGCTACATGTACGAGTACGGCATCACGTATGAGCACTTCGGCCACGTGGCGCTGGCGGAGCGCGCCCACGCGATGCGGAATCCCGCGGCGCTGATGCGGGAGCCGCTGACGATGCAGGACTACCTGGCGGCGCGCTGGATCGCGGAGCCGCTGCGGCTCTTCGATTGCTGTCTGGAGACGGACGGCGGAGCGGCGATCGTGGTGACGAGCGTGGAGCGGGCGAAGGCGCTAAAGCAGAAGCCCGCCTACATCCTATCCACGGGGAACGCGAACGTCTTCATGACGGTGCCGGGGACGAATTATTACAAGGAATCGCTCTTCTCCACGGAATCGGCGGCGGTGGCGAAGATGATCTACGGACGGGCCGGCGTGGGCCCCAAGGACGTGGATGCGGCGATGATCTACGACGCCTTCACGCCTAGGGTGCTCATCGGCCTGGAGGACTTCGGCTTCTGCAAGCGCGGCGAGGCGGGCGATTTTGTGGCGGCGGGCAATATGCAGTGGCCGAACGGCGCCATCCCGACGAACACGAGCGGCGGGAGCCTTTCCGAGATCTACCTCCACGGCTTCAACCTCATCACGGAGGCGGTGCGGCAGATCCGCGGGACCTCCACCAGCCAGGTGAAGGATGCCGAAGTGGTGCTGGTGGCCAGCGGCAACTTCAGCCCCACCAGCGCCTTCATCCTTGGGAGCCAGCCATCATGACGACCCAATCGAAACCTGTTGTTGTTCCCGTCCCGTCCGACGAGGACCGCGAATACTGGGAGGCGGCGAAGCAAGGGAAGCTGCTGATCCAGAAGTGCGGCGGCTGCAACCGCCTGCGGCACTTCCCCACGATGGGCTGTCCACACTGCGGCACGATGAAGTGGACATGGGTGCAGGCCTCCGGCAAGGGGACGATCTACTCCTGGATCATCGTCCACCCGCCGGTGCTGCCGGCCTTCCAGGACAAGGTGCCGTACAACGTGATCCTGGTGCAGTTGGAAGAGGGGACGAGGATGATCAGCAACATGGTGGAGTGCCCCAACGACCAGATCAAGATCGGGATGCCGGTGGAAGTGGTCTTCGAGAAGGTCACCGAGCAGATCACGCTGCCGAAGTTCCGCCCGGCGAAGAGCGCGCGATGACCCGACCGGGCCCGCTGACGGGCTACCGCGTCGTCGAATTCGCGGGCGAAGGGGGCCAGTTCACCGGGCGGATTCTTGCGGGACTGGGCGCGGAGGTCATCAAGATCGAGGCGCCTGGGGGCGACCCGGTCCGCGGTTTCGGCCCCTTCTACAAGGACGAGCCGCACCCGGAGCGGAGCCTGGCCTTTTGGGTCTTCAACGCCGGGAAGAAGAGCATCACCCTGGACGTGCAGCAGGCCCAGGGGCGTGAGCTGGCGCGGCGGCTCATCAAGACGGCGGATGTCTTTCTCACGAGCCAGCCGCCGGGCCTGCTGGAGAGCTTGGGGCTGGACTACGGGACGCTGAAGCGGGAGAACCCCTCCCTGGTGATGACGAGCGTCACGGGCTTCGGCGAGACGGGGCCGTACAGCGGCTACAAGTGGAGCGACCTGGTGCTGATGGCGCTGGGGGGTGTGATGTTTCTCCTGGGCGAGCCGACCCGGCCGCCGGTGCGCATGGGGCCGCCGCAGGCCTATCTGACATCCAATCTGCAAGCGACGACGGGGACGTGCTTCGCGCTCTTCCACCGGACGCGAACGGGGGAGGGCCAGCGCGTTGACCTTTCCATCCAGGAGGCGGTGAAGTTCTGCCTCAACGGGCCCGGCTCCATCACCTCCTGGTGGACGATGCACAAGACGAACGTGGCGCGCACGGGCGACCGGATGAACTTCGGGCACTATAAGCCGCTGACGCTGGCGCCGTGCAAGGACGGCTACACGGCGAACGCCGCCATCTTCGGCACGGCCTTTCCGCCGCTGCTGGGGCTGATGAAGGCGGACGGCGTGGCGGAGGAGCTGGTGGACCCCAAGTGGTTGGATGCCAGCCCCTTCGGCGCGCTGCCGGGGCAGTGGGAGCCGACGGAGGCGCAGGTGCACCGAGTTGAGGAGGTCTTCGTCAACTGGCAGATGCGCCACACGAAGGCGGAGATCTTTGAGATGGCGGTGAAGCACGGGCTGTGGGTCTACCCGGTGAACACGCCATCGGACATCGCGAAGAACGAGCAATTGCAGGCGCGCGGCTACTTTGTGGAGGTGGAGCATCCGGCGTTCGATAGGCCGGTGAAGACCATCGGCGCGCCTTTCATCTTTTCCGAATCGCCCTGGCAGGCGAAGGGACGGCCGCCGCTGCTTGGCGAGCACAACGGTGAGATCCTGGATGGCGTCTTGGGCCTGGGCAAAGCGGAGCAGGCCGTCCTGCGCGCGGCGGGTGTGGCATGAGCAAGCAGGGCGCGCCCGCCGGGCCGCTCGCCGGGGTCAAAGTCGCCGATTTCTCGTGGATCGCCGCCGGGCCGATGACGGCACGGTGGCTCGCCGATTACGGCGCGACGGTGGTGAAGGTGGAGTCCATGGGCAAGGTGGACGGCCTGCGGAAGGGGCCGCCCTTCTGGAAGGGGAAGTTCTCCATCAACCAGAGCGCCTACTTCGCCGCCTGCAATATCAACAAGTACGGCATCACGATGAATCTGAACAAGCCTTCCGGCCTGAAAGCGGCGCGGCGGCTCATCGAGTGGGCGGACGTGCTCATCGAGAACTTCACGCCGGGGCAGATGGCGAAATGGGGGCTGGACTACGGATCGGTGAAGCAGATCAACCCCGGCATCATCATGATCTCTCTCTCCATCCAAGGGCAGACGGGACCGCAGGCCTCGCTGCCCGGGCTGGGGCCGATGCTGGCGGGGCTGGTGGGCTTCGCGAACCTGACCGGCTATCCCGACGGCGCGCCCAGCGGCGTGAGCATCGTCTACACGGACGCCACATCGCCGCAGTTCGGCTCGCTTGCCCTCTCCGCCGCCCTGGACTACCGGGCGCGAACGGGCAAGGGGCAATATATTGACCTTTCGCAGTTCGAGACATCCGTCTATCTGCTGGGCGACGCCATCGTTGACTACACGATGAACGGGCGCAACCAGACGCGGGCCGGGAACAAGCTGATGGCGGGCGACCTGCCGCGCGCCGCGCCCCACGGGGCTTACCCCTGCAAGGGGAACGACCGGTGGATCGCCATCGGGGTCTTTTCCCAAGAGGAGTGGCACGCCTTCTGCACGGTGATCGGCAACCCGGCGTGGACGCGGGAGCGGCGCTTCGCCACGGCGCTGGAGCGGTGCAAGAATAGCGACGCGCTGGACGCGCTCATCGCGGAATGGACGACGAGGCGTGAGGCGAAGGACGTGATGGCGGCGATGCAGGCGGCGGGCGTCTCCGCCGGGTTGGCCCACGATCAGCAAGGGCTCTTCGAGGACCCGCAGCTGAACCATCGCGGGCACTACGGCACGGTGACGCACACCGAGATAGGGCCGCACCACAGCGAGATGCTGGCGCCGAGGCTTTCGGCGACGCCGGGGAGCGTGCGGATGGCCGCGCCGTGCCTTGGCGAACATTCGGAGCTTGTATACAAACGATTCCTGGGGTATACCAACGAGGAGTATGACCGGCTGTTGGGCGAAGGGGTCGTTGAATTATGGGAGGCGGGCGCATAACCCGCGAAGGAGCAGACGATGGCAGGACGATTGGCAGGCAAAGTGGCGGTGATCACCGGCGGCGCGCGAGGGATCGGCTTCGCCGGAGCGCAGATGTTCCTGAAGGAGGGGGCGAAGGTCGTCATAGCGGATAAGGATCCGGAGGCGAGCGCGAACGCGGAGAAGGAGCTGAAGTCGCTTGGGACGGTGAAGGCCCTCGTCACCAACGTCCGCAACGCGCAGGAGGTGGAGAAGATGGTGAACGAGACCGTCGCCGCCTTCGGCAAGCTGGACATCATGTACAACAACGCCGGGTACTCGATCGTGGAGAAGGTGGGCGCGGCGGAGCTGCCGCTGGAGGTCTGGCACGAGACGCTGGACGTGAACCTGAACGGCTCCTTCTACTGCACGAAGTACGCCCTGCCGCACATGGTGAAGAACGGGCGAGGTTCCATCCTCTATACGGCCTCCGTGGCGCTGGATGGGGCGATCAACTACAACGCCTACGCGACGGCCAAGGGGAGCCTGAAGGCGCTGATGCGCACCATCGCGATGCAGTACCTGCCGCAGCAGGTGCGGGCGAACCTGCTCGTGCCGGGCGGCACGAAGACGGCGCGCATCCAGGCGCGCTTCCAGGACCAGGGCGGCTTTGGGAAATCGTACGAGACGAAGGGCCTGCTGGGCATCAACGACCCGGAGGACATCGCCTACGCGGCGACGTTCCTGGCATCGGACGAATCGCGGCATATCACGGGACAGACGCTGTGGGTGGACTCCGGCTACAACGTCCACTACACGGTGCCGTTCCGATAGGCGAAGGCGACCTAACCCCCTCCCCCTCAGGGAAGAGGGACTGAGGCGGAAGCTTCATGACAGACCAACCATAGACTACGCGAGGCAACCCATGATTACGATGATCACACCAGAGGCATATCTCCTGACGGGCAAGAAGGCCATCGTCACCGGGGGAGGGCAGGGCATCGGCAAGGGGATCGTGGAGGCGCTGACGAACCTAGGCGCGCATGTGGCCGTGGCGGAGATCAACGAGATGACGCGGGAGCAGACGGTGGCCGAGGCGCAGGCGCGCGGGCAGAAGGCCATCGGCGTCTCCGTGGACGTGCGCAGCCAGGCCTCTGTGGAGGCGATGGTGCAGAAGGTGGTGAAGGAGTTCGGGCAGGTTGACCTGCTGGCGAACAACGTGGGCGGGACGGCGGGCGTGGGGCCGCGGCCGATCTACGCGACAACGGAGGAGCAGTGGGAGGCGATCTACGTGATGAACGCCAAGTCCGTCTACCTGGTGACGCGGGCGGTGGCGAACCAGATGATTAAGCAAGGGAAAGGCGGAGCCATCGTCAGCATCGCCTCCATCGGCGGCATGTGGGGGCACGAGAACCTGGCGCTGTACGGCTCCATGAAGGCGGGGCTCATCAATTTGAGTCAATCGCTGAACGGCGAGCTGGGGCGCTACGGCATCCGGGTGAACAGCGTCTCGCCTGGCTCCATCATCACGCCGCTCTCCACGAAGAGCAATGCGCTGCGACCCGACTATATAGATGAGACGATCAAGATGACGCCGCTGGGGCGCAAGGGCCTCCCTGCGAACATCGCGGGGGCGGTGGCCTTCTTGCTTTCGCCCGCCGCGGAGTTCATCAGCGGGCAGAACATCCTAGTGGACGGCGGGCGCGGCTTCCTTGGGCGCTGCCCGGTGCCGAAGTACGTCGAGGGCGCGAGCGCGTAGGGAAGATAGTGTCCCCCTCTCTTTGGTTCTCTCCCGCCGAGGGAGAGAGGGTGAAGAGAGCCAGCGGGGCTCTTTTCACCCACGGGGGATTCAACGAGAACCTGGGCTAGAGGCAAGCTGCTAGCGGAAGGCTAGCGCGGCAGCCCCAGGCCCCGGGTGGCGATAACGTTGCGCTGGACCTCCGAGGTGCCGCCGGCGATGGTGGCCGACCTATCGAAGAGGTAGCGGCGGGGGAAGATGCCGCCCAGGGGCGCGGACGTTGAGCCGGGGGAGAGCTGGCACCACAGGCCTAAGACCTCCATGCCGAGCGCGGAGATGCGCTGGGCGGACTCCGAGAGGAAGAGCTTGGTGATGGAGGTCTCGGCGTTGGGCATCAGGCCCCGGCTCTGCATCCAGCCGATGCGGTAGCACATGTTGCGGCCGACGCGCGCCTCGATCTCCCGCTCGGCGAGCTTGTAGCGGAGCATGTCCCTCCGCTGTTGGGGCAGCCGTTGCCAGACGCCTTGGCTCAAGAAGTCGCGCATGTCATGCAGGCGGCGGAGGTTGGTGGCGGCGCCGGAGATGCCGGAGCGCTCGAAGTCCAGGGCCATGGCGATGATGTACCAGCCCTTGTTCTCCTCGGCGACGCGGTTGCGGACGGGGACGCGGACATCATCGAAGTAGACCTGGTTGAAGTGGTGGCCGCCGGAGATATCGTGGATGGGCTCCACGCGGATGCCGGGGGCGCGCATATCCGTCATGAGGACGGAGATGCCTTTGTGCTTGGGGGCCTTCGCGTCGGTGCGGACCGCGAGCCAGCACCAATCGGCCAGGTGGGCGGAGCTGGTCCAGATCTTGGAGCCGTTCACTACATAGTCGTCGCCATCGCGGACGGCGCGGGTTTCCAGGGCGGCGAGGTCGGAGCCGGTGTTGGGCTCGCTATAGCCGGTGCACCAGTAGACTTCGCCCCTGGAGATGGGGGGCAGGAAGTCCTGCTTCTGGGCGGCTGTACCGGCCTGCATGAGGGCGGGGCCGACCCAGGAGACGCCTGCGCCGCCCAGGGTGGGGACGGAGACGTTGTGGTAGGACATCTCTTCCTTGTAGATGACCTGCTCGATGATGGGCCGGGAGGCGCCGCCGTATTCCTTAGGCCATGCCATGGTGAACCAACCCTTGGCGACGAGCTGCTTGACGAAGGCTTTGGTCCAGGACTTGCCTTCGGGCAGCTCGCGGTCTTTATTGTTATCGCCGTCCCAGCTCTTGGGAAGAGCAGAGGCGAGGAAGGCCTTGACCTCGGCGCGGAAGCGGTCCTGCTCGGGGGTAAAACGCCAGTCCATGGAGGGATTCCTTGAGGAGAAAGGTATGGGGGCATTATAGCCCTGAGCCTGGGTTAGCGACAGTGAATCGCGCCGTACCCGCTTCACCGTTGACACCTGGGACACAGGGCGATAGGGTAAGGGGCGACCCACTATCGGCCTGTAGGCCGTTTTGCGCATGCGAGGGAGCAGATAGGCATGGATTTCAACCTCAGCCAGGAACAAGAGATTCTGCGGAAGGCGGCGCGTGACTTCTTCTCCAAGGAGTCGTCGGGCGCGCTGATCCGAGCGATGGAGCAGGACGAGAAGGGCTATTCGCCGGAGCTGTGGCGCAAGGTGGCCTCGCTGGGCTGGCTGGGCCTGCCGTACCCCGCGGAGCACGGCGGGGCGGACGGATCGTTCCTGGACCTGGCCGTCCTCCTTGAGGAGCTGGGGCGCTCGCTGGCGCCGATCCCGCTCTTCAGCACGGTGGTGCTGGCCGGGTTGCCGATCACCAAGTACGGGTCGGCGGCGCAGAAGAAGGCCTTCCTGCCCGGCCTGGCATCGGGCGAAAGCATCGGAACGTTCGCGATCGCCGAGCCGAGCTCAAGCTATTCGGCGAAGGGGATCAACCTTTCGGCGAAGGCGGCGGGCGGCGGCTACAAGCTCAACGGCACGAAGACGTTCGTGGAGAACGCGAACGTGGCGAATGTGCTGCTGGTGGCGGTGCGCACGAGCAAGGGCAGAACGCCGGAAGAGGGCATCACGGTCTTCATCGTGGACGGGGCTGCGCCCGGAATCACGGTGAACAGGCTGAAGCCGATAAGCCTTGAGAAGCAGTGCGAAGTCGTCTTCAAGAACGTCACGGTGGGGAAGGACCGCATCCTGGGGAAGCCCGGCAAGGGGTGGCCTATCGTGAAGCGGGTGATGCAGTGGGCGATCGCGGGGCAGGCAGTGCTCTCCTTGGGCGGCGGACAGGGCTTGCTGGAGAGCACGGTGGAATATGTGAAGGGGCGCGTGCAGTTCGGGCGGCCGTTGGCGACGCTGCAGGCGGTCCAGCACCACGCGGCGAACATCGTGACGGACGTGGACACGATGCGCCTGATCGCATACGAGGCAGCGTGGCTCCTGAGCGAAGGGCGCACGTGCGACCAAGAGATCGCGATGGCGAAGACGTATGTGGCGAACACGTACACGCGGATGACGCGGACGGCGATCCAGATCCACGGAGGGATCGGCTTCACGAAGGAGATGAACGCCCAGCTCTACTTCCGGCGCGCGAAGGGCTGGGAGCAGCTGTACGGCGGGCCGGACCAGCACAGGGAAGCGGTGGCGCAGAGCCTGGGGTTCTAAAACAGCGAAGCGATTTGCCCCATCCGGGCAATCTGAAGATAATGGCGCAGGCCGGAGGCCGGTAGAGGCCCGGGCGCGCACCAAGGAGTCATACATGGCAGGACCAGCGGTCATCTTTGAGAAGCACAAGGGCGGCTACGCGATCGTCACCATCAACAAGCCGGATGTGCACAACGCCATGGACCAAGAGGTGATGGACGGCTTGAATCAAGCGTGGCGCACGATCCGCGACGACCACGAGATCATCGTGGGGATCGTCACGGGCGCGGGCGAGAAGTCCTTCAGCGCAGGCGGCAACCTGAAGACGTATATCCCGAAGGCGACGGAAGGCAAGATCCGCCGCCGCTTCGATGTGAATTCGACGAACGTGCTGAAGGGCATGGACCTCTACAAGCCCATCATCGCGGCGGTGAACGGCTTCTGCATCGCAGGCGGCATGGAGCTGCTCTGCGGCACGGACATCCGCGTGGCGTCCGAGAACGCCACCTTCGCGGTGGCCGAGGTGCGGTGGGGGCTCTTCCCCGGCGGTGGGACCACGGTGCGCCTGCCGCGCCAGATCCCCTATGTGATGGCGATGGAGTTGCTGCTGGTGGGCGGGAGCGGCGGCCGGGTGACGGCGCAGGACGCGTTGCGCTGCGGCCTGGTGAACAAGGTGGTGCCGCTCAAGGACCTGCTGCCGGCGGCGGTGAACTACGCCGAGCGGATGATTGCCAACGGGCCGCTTTCGCTCCAGGCGATCAAACGCTCCGTGCTGCTGACCCAAGGCGTGCCGACGGACATCGCCTACTACATCGAGTCGCACCATTCGAACGTCTGCTTCAGCAGCGACGACGCGAAGGAGGGCCTGCGGGCCTTCGCGGAGAAGCGCAAAGCCAACTTCAAGATGCAGTAGAGCGAGGCGACCATGCCAGGCCCAGCCGTCATCTTCGAAAAGCGCAAGGGTGGCTACGCCATCGTGACCATCAACAAGCCCGAGGTCCACAATGCGATGGACCAAGAGGTGATGGATGGCCTGGAAGCGGCGTGGAAGACGATCAAAGACGATAACGAGATCATCGTCGGCATCATCACCGGCACGGGCGAGAAGGCCTTCTGCGCCGGGGGCAACCTGAAGACGTTCATCCCGAAGGCGACAGAGGGCAGGCGGTTCACCAAGTTCGATATGGTGGTGCCTGGGGTGCTGAAGGGCATGGACTTCTGGAAGCCGATGATCGCGGCGGTGAACGGCTACTGCATCGCGGGCGGCATGGAGCTGCTCTGCGGCACAGACATCCGCATCGCGTCCGAGAACGCCACCTTCGCGGTGGCCGAGGTGCGGTGGGGGCTCTTCCCCGGCGGCGGAACCACTGTGCGGCTGCCGCGCCAGATTCCGTATGTGATGGCGATGGAGCTGCTGCTGGTGGGCGGGAGCGGCGGGCGCGTGACGGCGCAGGAGGCGCTGCGCTGCGGCCTGGTGAACAGGGTGGTGCCGCTCAAGGACCTGCTGCCGACGGCGGTGAACTACGCCGAGCGGATGATTGCCAACGGTCCCATCTCGCTGCAGGCCATCAAGCGGTCGGTCATGCTGACGCAAGAGGTGCCGACGGACATCGCCTACTACACCGAGTCGCACCATTCGAACGTTTGCTTTACGAGCGACGACGCGAGGGAGGGCCTGCGGGCCTTCGCGGAGAAGCGCAAAGCAAACTTCAAGATGCAATAAGCGGCGCCTGCCACCCGAGTATGCCTGCCACGCAACCGCTTACCGCCCTCGGACATCTCCGCGTCATTGACCTAAGCACGCGCATAGCCGGGAGCTACACGACGAAGTTCCTGGCCGATTTCGGCGCGGAGGTCATCAAGGTCGAGCGGCCCGTGGCCGGAGCGCCGGAGCGCCAGGCGGGGCCGTTCAAGGACGACCACATTGACCCGGAGGCGAGCGGCCAGCACCTCTTCCTCAATACGAACAAGAAGAGCATCACGCTCAATCCCTCCACCGCCACCGGCGCGGAGATCCTGAAATCGCTGGCGAAAGAGGCGGATGTGCTGGTGGAGACGTATGCGCCGGGGACGATGGCCTCCTGGGACCTTTCGTTCGAAGAGCTGGAGGCGGCGAACCCGGACCTGGTCATCGTCTCCATCACGGACTACGGGCAGACAGGCCCCTACAAGGACTACAAAGGGACGGACCTGCTGCACTGGGCCTCTTCCAGCCTGCTTTCCGGCGGCGGCCTCCCCGGGCGCGAGCCGCTGCGGGCGGGCGAAGATGTGGCCGAGCATATGGCGGGGCTTTACGCCGCCGGGACAACGCTGGGCGCGATCTTCGGGCGGGGGCAGTATGGCGGCCAGCGCATAGATATCTCGATACGCGAGGCCTTCATCACGGCCCTGGCGAACCCGACGCTGGGCCTCTTCTACCGCTCAATGCCCCAGGGACGCCGGGGGAACAAATTCCCCATGCCCATCGTGCCGTGCAAGGACGGCTTCATCGGCTTTTACGTGATGCTGCAGCACCAGTGGGAGTATCTGAGCGTCCTGACGGACAAGGTCTGGATGCAGGAGGACGAGCGGTTCGCGACGCCCCTGGCGCGGAACATGAACCCGGACGCCGCGATGGAAGTCCTGGGGCCGTGGTTCAAGGAGCGCGCCGTGGACGAGGTGGTAAAGCTGGGCCAGGAGATGCGCGTGCCGACGGCGCCCGTGGCCAGCGCCGACCGCGTGGCGCGCAACCCGCAGTTCCACGCCCGGGGCTTCTTCGCCGACGTCGGCAACGAGAAGACGGGCAAGGCCGATGCGCCGGGGCGGCCCTTCAACCTCAACGCGACGCCGTGGCGGCTCCGAAGGAAGGCCCCGAAACTAGGCCAGGACAATGAAGAGGTCTACTGCAACCGGCTGGGCTTTTCCAGGGAAGAGATGGTCATCCTCTCCGAGCAGGGCGTGCTGTAAGAGGCGCTATGACACAGGCATACCGACAGAAGCCGCATCTTCCGCTTTCCAACGTCCGCGTGACGGACCTGACGATGTTCTGGGTTGGGCCCTTCTCCACGATGTTCCTGGCGAACCTTGGGGCGCAGGTCATCAAGATCGAATCGGCGAAGCGGTTCGACAGCGTGCGCATCATGGGCGGCGCGCGGGACAAGGACCCCCTGGAGTGGGCGACGGTCTTCAACGGCACGAACGTGAACAAGCTGGGCATCACCCTGGACCTGGACTCCGACGACGGGCGCGAGATCTTGAAGCGCTTCATCGCGGTGAGCGACGTGGTCTCGGAGAACTTCAGCGCGCGGGTGGGCAAGAACCTAGGCATCACGTGGGACTTCGTCCACAAGGCGAACCCCAGCGCGATCATGGTCTCCATGCCGGGCTTCGGCCACGGCGGGCCCTGGGAGAACTACGTGGGCTTCGGGCCGCAGTTCGAGCAGGCCTCCGGCATCACCTATATGAGCGGCTACCCGGACACGACGCCGATGATGCAGGGCGGGATGAGCGATCCCCTGGCCGGCTCCTTCGGCGCGGTGGCGACGCTGATGGCGCTGGAGCACCGGCGCGTGACGGGGCGCGGGCAATACATAGACATGTCCAGCGCGGAGGCCATCACGCACATGACCTCGGCGACGCTGATGGACTACACGATGAACGGGCGCGTGCGCGAGCGGATGGCGAATAAGCATCCGGCGTGGTCGCCCCATGGGGCCTTCCGCTGCAAGGGCGACGACAAGTGGGTGGCGATCGTCTGCAAGGCGGACGAGGAGTTCGCGAAGCTGTGCGACGCGATGGGCCAGCCGCGCCTCAAACACGACCCGCGCTTCGCCGATGTGATCACCCGGTGGGAGAACCAGGATGCTCTGGGGGAGATCATTACCCGGTGGACGAAGGAGCGGACGGGCGCGAAGATCATGGAGGTGCTGCAAGGGCGAGGCGTGATGGCGGCGGACGTGGTGGACTACGCGACGATCCTGGAGGACCCGGCCTTGAAGGCGCGGGACTTCTGGTGGTGGATCCTGCGCCCGGTGAACGGCCCGGAGCCGATGCCCTACTACGGCTTCCCGCCGAAGCTCTCCAAGACGCCGGCTTCGCCGCGCAAGGCGCCGCCGACGATCGGCGAGGACAACGACTTCGTCTTCAGCGAGGTACTCAACCTTTCGCAGGATGAGATCGCGACGCTGAAGGGGCGGAATATCATCGGCACGTCGGTGAAGTTCGGGTAGGCGCGCTTTCCCGCAAGCGGCTGACCGGAGTCCCCCTCTCTTTTATTCTCTCCCGCAGAGGGGAGAGAAGAGGAGCGAAGCAGCATTTCGCTCCTCTACTTGAGCGGATCGTGGATTTTCGCGTTGACACCTTGAACACATCGCGGTAGAGTTGTTCCCTCGGAACAATTGAAGAGCGCATCCGTTCAGGTGTCCCGATGCGGAATCGGGAAGAATAGGGAAGGCGGTGGAATGCCGCCGCGGTTGCGCCACTGTAAGCGGGATGGAGAGCTTCGCGCCACTGTCCGCCTTGGGGCGATGGGAAGGCCGGAGCGACGAGCCCGCAAGCCAGGAGACCTGCCTGAACGGTTTGGCGACTGCTCTCCGCACAGAGAGGGTCCCAGGCTGCAGCGGATTTCCTAGCTGCTAGCGAAAAGTAACCTCTGGCGGAGCGCCGGAGGTTTTTCTTTTGGTCGCAGGGACGCTGCGAAGGGTAGGGGCGTACCGGGAAGCGCGGGTCACGACCCGGCTGGCCTTCGGCGCGCTGTTGCTCTTGCTCCTCCTCATCGCCGTCGGCCTCGTCTCCCTGACGATGGGCCCAGTGAAGATCCCCCTGAGCCACGTGTGGAGCGTCGTCCTCGGCTGGTTCAGCGTTGACGCCTCGGAGGCGACGACGACGGAGCAGCTGGTGATAGAGCAGCTGCGGATGCCGCGGATCATCGCGGGCGCGCTGGTGGGCGCGGCCCTGGGCGCCTCGGGCGCGATGATGCAGGGGCTCTTCCGCAACCCCATGGCCGACCCGGGCATCATCGGCGTCTCATCTGGCGGCGCGGTGGGCGCGGTGCTGGCCATCGCCTTCGGCGCGCACACGGCCTTCTACCTCGCGCTGCCGACCTTCGCCTTCATCGGCGCGCTGGGCGCGGCCTTCCTCGTCTACGGCATCGCCCTGGCGGGCGGGCGCTTCTCCATGGCGACGCTGCTGCTGGCGGGGATCGCCGTTTCATCGTTCCTCGGGGCGATCGTCTCGACCGTGCTGGTGGTGGTGCCACGCAACGACGCCCTGCGCGATATCTTGTTCTGGCTGGCCGGAGGCCTGGACGGGCGGACGTGGGAGCACGTGCGGATCGCCGCGCCGATGATCCTTGGCGGGATGGCGGTGATGCTGGCCTTCGCGCGGGACCTGAATCTCCTGATGCTGGGCGACGACGAGGCGCGCTCCCTGGGCGTGCGGGTGAGCGTTGCGCGGCCGGTCATCATCGCAGCGGCGGCGCTGGCGACGGGGACGGCGGTGGCGGTGGCGGGGATCATCAGCTTCGTCGGGCTTGTGGTGCCGCACATCCTGCGGCTCATCTTCGGCCCGGATAACCGGGTCCTCGTTCCCTTGAGCGCCCTTGGCGGCGCGGTCTTCGTCGTCCTCGCCGATACGCTGGCGCGGACGGTGATCCAGCCCGCGGAGTTCCGCGTCGGCATCCTGACCTCTCTGGTCGGCGCGCCGTTCTTCATCTTTCTGCTCTTGCGCAACAAGCGGCATGCAGATGCCCTATAGAAGGAGACCCGTTCCGTGAAACACCGCATCCTTTTTGCTCTTCTTTTCGCGGTCGCGCTCGTCGTCGCCGCATGCAGCGGCGACAACGGCGGACCGGCGACGCCATCGCCGAGAGGCGCGCCGCCGACCTCACCGCCGCCCCAGGCGGCGAACCCGTTCGCGGGCGTCCCGGCCATCGTGAAGCCGGATAACTTCGGTTGGCCCAGGGAGGTGAAGTCGTCCAGCGGCAGCACCGTTGCGATCAAGGCGAAGCCGGAGCGCATCATCACGCTTTCAGTGGGCCATGACGAGATCGCTTTGGCGCTGGTGCCTACGGGCCGCCTTGTAGCCGTGAGCTCGGCGACGAAGAACGCCGCCTTTTCGAACGTCGCCGACCTGGTGAAGGGCGCGGCGACGATCAGCCGGGAGCCGGAGGCCGTGCTGGCCCAGCGGCCCGATCTCCTCTTCGCCAGCTCGCTCCTGCCCGCGACGCTTGCGGATGCGGTGAGCAAGGCGGGCATCCCGGTGGTGCAGACGGAGCTGAAGAACGATCACCAGGACCGGATCAATCAGATCCTCCTGGCAGGCTACATCTTCGGCGAGGAGAGGCGCGCCCAGGAGTTCGCGCGGGAGGTGGACCAGCGTTTCACCGCGGTGCAGGCCGCCGTGAAGAGCAAACCGGCATCGGCCCGCCAGCGCGTCGGTTCCTACACGCTGTTCAGCGATAAGCTCTACACTGCAGGGAGGCTCTCCACGGAGGGGGCGATCATCGAGAGCGCGGGCGGCATCAATGTGGCGGCGGAGGCTGGCCTGGAGCGCAACCCGGTCATCAGCTATGAGTCGGTGATCACGATGAACCCCGGCGTCATCATCATCGCGCAGCCGCCGGATAGCGGGGAGCCGTTCAAGAAGTCGCTCCTGGCGAATCCCCTGCTCGCCCAAACCCCTGCGGTGAAGAACGGCAGGGTCTACCTGGTGGACTCGCGCTTGTTCACTACGCTTTCGCATTACAACGTGCGCGGTGTTGAGGAGCTGGCGAAGATCCTCTGGCCGTCCGATTTCGCAGGGAAGGAGTTTCCGCCATTCAGCAGACCGGCGCAGTAAAGCCCTGCCCCGTGGTGCGCCAGGCCGGAGGCGCATCCGGCGAAGCGGCGCTTGCCGTCGAAAGCCTCGTCTACGAGGTGGACGGCGCGCGTCTTCTGCACGGCGTCAGCCTGGAGGCGCGGCGCGGAGAGCTTCTGGGCCTTGTGGGCCCCAACGGCGCGGGGAAGTCCACGCTGCTCAGGGCGATGAGCGGCCTGGCGCGGCGCACATCGGGGGAGATTTCGATAGCGGGGCAGGCGATCGAGTCGCTCGCTCCGGCGCGCATGGCGCGAGCGGTAGCCTACGTGGCCCAGGGCGCGCCGAGCACCTTCGGCTTCACGGGGCTTGAGGTGGTGATGATGGGCCGCTACGCGCGCATGGGGCGCTTCGCGGCGGAGGGCGAGCGCGATAGGCGCAAGGCGCAGGAGGCGATGGCGCGCACGGGGACGGAGCAGTTCGCGAACCGCATCGTGGCGACGCTGAGCGGCGGCGAACGGCAGCGCGTCTTCCTGGCGCGCGCATTGGCGCAGGAGGCGCCGATCCTCATCCTCGATGAGCCGACGGCGAACCTGGACGTCCAGCACCAGCTCCACGTGCTGGAGCTGGCGACGGGCCTGGCGCGCGAGGGGATGACGGTCATCGCCGCGATTCACGATCTGCCGCTGGCGGCGCGCTTCTGCCACCGCCTCGTCCTCTTGCACAGGGGGCGCATCCTGGCCGATGGACCTCCGGAGATGGTGCTGACGCCTGCGAATATCGAAGCATCCTTCGGCGTGCGGTCGGTCACCTACCCCGATCCGCTGACGGGCGCGCTGACCCTGAGCCTCCTTGACCCGGCAACGGCGGCGGAGCCGATCGGGAAGGGGATGCGGGTGCATCTTATCTGCGGCGGCGGCTCCGGCGCGCGCCTGATGTACGAGCTGCAGCGCGCGGGCTTCGCCGTGACGGCGTGCGTCCTCGGCTCAGGGGACACGGACCGGCGCGCCGCCGACATCTTGGGCATCCGCTATGTGCCCTCGCCGGCCTTCGGCGGCATCAGCGATGAGGCGCACAAGGCGCATCAGGAGCTGATGGCGGGCGCGGCGGCCGTCGTCATCTGTGAGACGCCCTTCGGCGCGAACAACCTGCGTAACCTCGAGGCGGCACCGCGGGATTCGAAGCTTATCGTGGTGGAGGCGGGCTCTTTCGAGCGGCGCGACTTCACTGGCGGCGCCGCAACGCGCATCTACGAGGCGCTTTCGCCCGCGGCGCGCTGCGCGACGTTCGCGGAGGTGCCGGGAGCGCTGGCACGGAGCATGGCGCCTTGAGCGAGACGACGCGCGACCCGTGGAAATCGCCCGAGGAGCAGGTGACAGCGCCGCGCGTGCGCAAGGGCCTGGTCATCGTGAACACGGGCGACGGCAAGGGGAAGACGACGGCGGCCCTGGGCGTGCTGATGCGCGCCTGGGGGAGGAAGATGCGCGTGCGGATGTTCCAGTTCATCAAGCACACCGGGGCGCAGTACGGCGAGCAGCGCGCCGCAAAGCAGATGGGCGTCACCATCGAGGCGTACGGCGACGGCTTCACCTGGCTTTCCAAAGACAAAGAGCGGACACAGGCCCTCGCGGTGGACCAGTGGCAGCGGTGCAAGGAAGCGATCCTCAAGGGCGAGGAAGACATCATCATCCTGGATGAGTTCACGTACCCGATGCACTTCGGCTGGATCGCCATGAGCGAGGTGCTGGACGTCCTGCGTCGCCGCCCACCCGCGCTGCACGTCATCATCACCGGGCGCCGTGCGCCCCAGGAGCTGATTGACTTCGCCGACCTGGTGACAGAGATGAAAATGCTGAAGCACCCCTATCGCGACCAGGGGATCAAGGCCCAGCAGGGGATCGAGTTCTGATGGCAAGCGGGCGCGCGAGGAGAGCGGCATTGCCGCCGCGCCTGGCGGAGGAGGCGGCGAAAATCGCGTCGCTCGATATCCGGGCGATGGCCTCGGCGCGGGCCAGGCAGGCCAGGCTTACGAAGCCGCCGGGGAGCCTGGGACTGCTGGAGGATGTCTCGATCCGGCTGGCGGGTATCTTCGGGGAAGAGCGGCCGCGTATTCGGCGGAAGACGGTGATCGTGGCCGCTGGCGACCACGGCGTTGTGGCGCAGGGCGTGACGGCCTACCCGCAGGAGATCACCGGGCAGATGGTGCTGAACTTTCTGTCCGGCGGCGCGGCCGTGAGCGTGATGGCGAAGCACGCGGGCGTGCGGCTCGTCGTCGTGGACGCGGGGATCGCGAACGACCTGCCGGAGCACCCGTGGCTGCGTCGCGTTGCCATCGGGAAGGGGACGGGCGATATCGCGCGCGGCCCGGCGATGACCCGCCGCCAGGGGGAGGCCTGTCTGCTGGCGGGCATCGAGCTAGCGAAGAGGGCAGTGGCCGAAGGGGCCGACGCGCTGGGCACGGGCGATATGGGCATCGGCAATACAACGCCATCGAGCGCGATCGCCTCGGTGATGATGGGGAAGGCGCCGACGCTCACAACGGGCAAGGGTACGGGGCGTTCGCCCCAGGAGCTGAGGCGCAAGGCGAAGGTTGTCGCGAAGGCGATCGCGGTGAACCGCCCGGACCGGAGGGATGCGCTCGATGTGCTGGCAAAGGTCGGCGGCTTCGAGATCGGCGTTCTGGCGGGCGTCGTCCTCGGCGCGGCGATCGCCAAGCGGCCCGTCGTCCTCGATGGCTTCATCTCGGGCGCGGCGGCGCTCATCGCCTGCGGCGTTGCGCCTGAGGCGAAGGGCTACTGCATCGCCTCGCACCGCTCCGCCGAGCGCGGGCATCGCATCGTGCTGCGGCACCTCGGCCTTCGGCCGCTGCTCGATCTCGATATGCGCCTCGGCGAAGGAACGGGCGCGGTGCTGGCGATGGGCATCGTGGAGGCGGCGGCCGCCTGCCTGCGTGAGATGGCGACCTTCGCAGAGGCGGGCGTGAGTAATAAGGCCGCGCCATGACGCACCTGCGAGTCGCCGTCAGCTTTCTGACGATCTTGCCCGTCGGGCCGAAGCAGCTTCCCGCGCGACTCGCGCCCTCAGTTCTCTATTTCCCTCTGGTGGGGCTCGTGCTCGGCTGTGCCCTTTGGGGCCTCGACACCGGCCTGCGCGAAGTCTTTCCTAGCGGCCTGTCGTCGGCGATCGTGCTTGTCTTCTTAATCGCCGCGACCCGCGCCTTGCACGTTGACGGTTTCCTGGATTGCTGCGATGCGCTCTTCGGCGCGCACACGCGCGAGCGACGCTTGGAGATCTTGCGCGATCCGCACGTGGGCGCCTTTGCCGTCATCGGCGGCGCGGCGTTGCTCCTGGTGCAATGGTCGTCGCTGGCGGCGCTGCCGGACGCGGTGCGGCCTGAGGTCTTGCTGCTCATGCCTTGTCTCTCGCGGCTGGCGATAGCCGTGGGGATCTTTCGATTCCCGTACGCGAGGAAAGAGGGACTCGGCGCAGCATTCCAGCTCGGGAAGAGCTGGGCGCTGATTCCCGCCGCGCTTGTCCTTCCCCTGGCGGCGGGCGCTCTCCTCGCGGGATGGGCCGGTCTGATCTTCGTCGCGATCGCAATAGGCGTTGCGGTGCTTCTCGGCGCGTGGATAGCGCGACTGCTCGGCGGGCTGACGGGCGATGGCTATGGCGCGATCAACGAAGTGACGATGGTTGCCTTGCTGGCGGCGGCAGCGGCCTTTGTGGAAAGGGCGCCGCAGCTCTTCGATGCGCCTTTGGCGATAGGGTGACGCGATGGAGAGGTGGCTTTGGCCTGGAAATGTCTATCTAGATGCCGGTCTCCTCGGCCTGGCGTTGCTGCTCGATCTTCTCTTGCCGGAGCCTCCCAACGCCGCGCATCCGGTGGCATGGATCGGCAAGGGGACCGCCTTTTGTGAGCGGCGCGCGCCTAAACATGGGAAGCTGAGGCATCTCTGCTATGGCCTGTTGATGGCGATCGGCCTGCCGCTCTTTGTCGCCGTAGCCGTTGGCGCGATAGCCTACGGCCTGCGCGCGCTGAGCCCCATCGCCTACGTGCTCATCGGCGCGTTGCTGCTGCGCGGCGTCTTCACGGTGCGCGGCCTGGGGCGCGCGGGGCGGCAGGTGGAGCGGGACCTGGCCGCAGGCAACATCGCCTGCGCGCGCGAGAGTCTGCGAAGCCTTGTGAGCCGCGAGACAGCGCAGCTCTCTCCCTCCCAGGCGGCCGGCGCGGCTGTGGAGTCGGTGGCGGAGAATACGACGGATAGCTTCATCGCGCCGTGGCTTGCCTTCGGCCTCCTCGGCCTCCCCGGTGCCTTCTTCTACCGCGCGGTGAATACGCTCGATAGCATGATCGGCTACCGGGGGCGATACGAGTGGCTGGGAAAGGCCTCGGCGCGGCTCGATGATGCACTGAACTTCATCCCTGCGCGGGTGAGCGCGATGCTCCTCCTCGCCGCAGGCCTCTTGCGGCGGCTCGATGCGCGCCGCGGCTGGCGCATCATGCGGCGCGACCATGCGCTGACGGCGAGCCCGAATGCCGGGTGGACCATGGGTGCGGCGGCAGGGCTTTTGGGCGTGGCGCTGGAGAAGCAGGGTCACTATCTCCTGGGGGAAGGCCTTCGCGAGCCTAGCGCAGGCGACATCGGTCGCGCGGTCGCGCTGTGCTACGCTGTCGGCCTTCTCGGCGCGGTCGCCGCATGCGGCGTGACCCTGGCCCGCGCCTGCGCGATGGCATAGGAGCGGCATGGCGCAACACGGCAAAGCGGTTGTCCACGGCGGGCTTGATGTGAGCGAGCTGCGCGCGGCGGGCGTTGACCCGCGCGAAGCGCTGGACTTCAGCGCGAGCCTGAATCCCCTGGGCGCGCCCCCGGGGATACGGCGGGCCATCGCGAGGGCGGATATCACGAATTATCCGGACCGGCGTTCGACGGCGCTGGTCGCGGCGCTGGCGGCGCATCTTCACGTGCCGGAAGAGCAGATCCTCCCCGGCAATGGATCTTCAGAGATCATCCACCTGCTTGCGCAGGCCTACCTTCGCCCCGGGGACCGCTTCGCGCTTTTCGCGCCGACCTTCGGCGAATACGAGGGGGCGTGTGCTGCCGCCGGCGGCAGAGCAGTTCGCATCGTGGCGCGAGAGGCCGACGGATTTCTCTGGCGCGCTGAGGAGGCGGTGAAGGCGGTTCGCGCAGCGAGGCCGAAGCTCGTCTTTCTCTGCAATCCGAACAATCCGACTGGCGTGCTCGCGGGCAAAGGCTTTGTGGAGCGTGTCGCTCGCGCTCTGCCCTCTGGAAGTATGCTCGTTCTCGATGAAGCGTACATCGCCTTTGCAGAGGGAGCGTGGAACGCGCTCCCTCTGGTGAAGGGCGGACGTGTAGCCGTGATGCGCTCCATGACGAAGGACTATGGGATCGCCGGGATACGCCTCGGCTATCTGGTCGCTGGGCCGCCGGTGCTTGCACGATTGCGTCCGCGCCAGCCGAGCTGGAGCGTGAGCGGCGTCGCTCAGGAGGCAGGCCTCTATGCGTTGACGCATGGTTGGCATGTCGCGCGCGCCAAGGAAGAGGTACGCAGGGCGAAGGCCTATTTGGCGGGCGAGTTGAAGAGGCTTAGGCTTGCCTATCAGCCGTCCAGCGCTAACTTTTTGCTAGTAAAGGTTGGGGATGCAAGCCACATCCGGGCGCAGCTTCTCAAGAGAGGCATGCTGGTGCGCGATTGCGCGTCCTTCGGCCTGCCGGCATATATAAGGATAGGTATACGCCGCACGGCCGACTGCCGACGATTGGTCGCCGCGCTGAGGGAGGTCGTTCGCCATGGGTAGGTGGCACCTCGTCCGGCACGGGAGGACCTCGTGGAATGCCGATGGGCGATTGCAAGGACATTCCGACACACCCCTTGGCGAGGAGGGGCGGCGGCAGGTCCAGCGGCTCGCCGCGCGACTCAGCGGAAAGCGCTTCACGGCCATCTACGCCAGCGACCTGACGCGCGCCTTCACCACTGCCGAGATCCTTTCGGGCGGTCGTATCGCCCCTGTGCCGGTCCGGGACCTCCGCGAGACGAAGCACGGCGTCTGGGAGGGACTGACCTTCGCTGAGGCCCAGGTGAAGTACCCCGTTGAGTACGCGCGCTTCATGCAATCGCCCGATTCGGGCTTCGCGGCGCCTGGGGGCGAGAGCATTCTCGATGTGTCGCGCCGCGTTTCGGTGGTGATGGAGCGCATCCGCTCTGCACACCGGGAAGAGGACGATCTGCTCATCGTTGGGCACAGCGGCTCCGTGAAAGTGCTGGCCTTTGCGCTCCTGGGGTTGCCGCTGGCCTACTACTGGCGCGTGCGCACGGAGCCGGCGAGCCTCTCCATCATCAACGTGCAGCAGGGCGCGGCGACGCTTGAGCTGTGGAACGATACCTCGCACCTGGAGGAGCGCCATGGCGAGTGAGCGGCGCGCGAAGGTGCTGATGGTGCAGGGCACCACCTCCCATGCCGGCAAGTCTGTGCTGGTCACCGCCCTCTGCAGGAGCTTCGCGCGCCAGGGCTACGCCGTCGCGCCGTTCAAGTCGCAGAACATGTCGCTGAACTCATACGTCACTATCGAAGGAGGCGAGATCGGGCGCGCGCAGGCCGTGCAGGCGGAGGCGGCGATGGCGATCGCGCATGTGGACATGAACCCGATCTTGTTGAAGCCCGAGGGTGAGCGAAAGTCGCAAGTGGTTGTCTTGGGCAGGCCGACGCAGGCCCTGGAGCCCCGCGCCTACTACCAGGAACGGCAGCGATTGTGGCCTATCGTCACGCAAGCGCTGGACCGCCTGCGGCGGGAGTACGACATCGTCGTCATCGAGGGCGCTGGCAGTCCCGCCGAGATCAACTTGCGCGAGCACGAGATCGTGAACATGCGTGTGGCGCGCTATGCAGATGCGCCCATCGTCCTGGTGGGCGATATTGACCGAGGCGGGGTCTTCGCCTCGCTCTACGGCACCGTGGAGCTGCTGCGGCCGGAAGAGCGCGCGCTGGTGCAGGCCCTGGTCATCAACAAGATGCGCGGCGACCATTCGCTGCTCGAGCCCGGCATCGCGGAGCTTCGCGCGCGCACCGGCATCCCCATCGCAGGCGTTCTGCCCTACTTCGCCGACATCCACATCCCGGAGGAAGACTCCCTGGGCCTCGACCCGTCGGCCTCAGGCGGCGCGACGGCCTCTCTGGACATCGCCGTCGTCCGGCTTCCGCACCTCGCGAACTTCGATGACTTCGATCCGTTCCGCCGAGAGCCCGGCGTGCGATTGCGTTTCGTCGCCTCGGCGGCTGAACTCGGCTCGCCCGATCTCATCATCATCCCCGGCTCGAAGACGACGATCGCCGACTTGCACTGGCTGCGCGCCCAGGGGATGGATGAGGCGATTATCGGACGGAGGAGAGCCGGGACGCCTATCGTGGGAATCTGCGGCGGCTACCAGATGCTCGGCAGGCGCATCCTCGACCCGAAAGGCGTGGAGTCGCCGCTTTCTGAGGCGGATGGCCTCGGGCTGCTGCCGCATACGACTATCTTCGAGTTGGAGAAGGCGACGCACCAGGTGCAGGCCGTGGTGCGCGAGCGGCGGGGACTGCTCTCCCTGTGCGGCGACGAAGCGATCACGGGCTATGAGATCCATATGGGGCAGACCGGACCTGCCGATGCCGGCGCGCCCTTCGCCTTCACGCGCCGCTCTGGACGGGCGGTTGCGCTAGGCGATGGGCAGCTTGATGCCGAAGGACTGACGCTGGGAAGCTATATGCACGGCCTCTTCCACAATGCCGGGCTGCGCCGCGCGCTCCTTCGCAGGCTCGCCCAGGGAAAGGGCGTCGCGCTACCCGGAGGCGCGCGCGAGTTCGACCAGGACAAGGAGTACGACCGCTTGGCCGACTTTGTGGAGCGGCACCTGGACATGACGCTGATCCGCCGCATCGCCGGGCTGGAGCGAGTCTCCGTATGAAGGGCAGGCTCATCCTCATCACCGGCGGCGCGCGCTCGGGCAAAAGCTCCTTCGCGGAACAGCTTGCGGCCCGGGGCGGAAACGTTTTCTTTGTCGCCACGGCCCAGGCGCGGGACGGCGAGATGAAGCGCCGCATCGCGGCGCACAAGCGCGCCCGCCCGAGGGGATGGCGGACGCTGGAAGAGCCCCTCGCGATTGCAGATGCTCTGGAGAAGCGCGCGCGCGGCTGCGATACGATCCTTCTCGACTGCCTAACACTTTGGGTGAGCAATCATCTGCTCAATGAGAAGAGCCTTGCGAAGACTGAGGCCCGGCTGCTCGCCGAAACGGAGCGACTGCTGGATCTGATAGCACAGAGTCGCGCCACATGGATCGTCGTCACCAATGAGGTCGGCCTGGGCGTTGTGCCGCCGACGAGGCTGGGCCGCCGCTATCGCGATCTGCTGGGCAAGGTGAACCAGCGATTCGCCGCCCGCGCCGATAGGGTCTACTTAATGGTCGCTGGGCTGGCCCTGGACGTGAAGGCGGCGGGCGGCAGGCCCTTCGCCGAAGTCGCAGCGCACCGAGGCGGGCGATGACGATCCCAGAGATGGCGAAGCGGCTTGGCGGCGCAGTCGCCGTTGCCAGAGTGCCCGGGACCTGCGGCGAGCTTGTGCAGGGCATCATTGATGGACGTCACTTCCATGTCACCTGTCCCATTGATCTCTATTCCACGACGCGCATCGCCATCTCCCCCGGCGCAGGCCGCATCTCCGCCCCCGCCGATTGCCCGAAGGCTCGCCGCGCGGCGGAGGCGACACTCGCTCACCTGGGCAGACGCGATGTTGACGCGGCCCTCGCCATCGAAAGCGCGCTTCCTAGGGGAAAGGGGATGGCGAGCAGCACCGCCGACGTGGTCGGCGCCATCGAAGCGACGGCCTCCGCCCTCTCCGCGCGCCTCTCCGCGCGCCAGGTCGCCGCGCTCGCCCTCGCCATCGAGCCGAGCGATGGCCTGATGGTTGAGGGCATCGCCCTCTTCGACCATCGCCAGGGCTCCCTGATGGAGAGCCTTGGCGCGCCCCCGCCGATGGGCATCCTCGTCCTCGATTTCGGCGGCGAAGTAGACACCCTCGCCTTCAATGCCGTTGACCGCATGCCGCAGCTTGCGGCGCGGGAGGCGCAGTGGCGCACGGCGCTCTCCCTGGTGCGCGAAGGCCTGCGGCGCTCCGACGCCGCGCTCATCGCGCGCGGGGCCACCCTGAGCGCGACGGCGCATCAGGAGATTTCCCCCAACCCGTACTTCGCGCAAGCGAAGGCCTTTAGCGAGAGGATAGGGGCGCTCGGCCTTTGCATCGCCCACAGCGGCACGGTGATCGGCCTCCTCTTCGCGGGCGGGCGTGACCCTGCGGCGGTCGAGGTCGAGGCGCGAGAGCGGCTTCCCGCGCTGGAGCGGGCGTTCGCCACGCGGCTCATCGGCGCACCGAGCGCGGAGGGCGCTACGGCGTCGTGATGATCATCCCGCCATCGGCGACGATGGTTGCCCCGGTGATGTAGGACGACATCGGCGAGGCGAGGAAGAGGACGATAGAGGCGATCTCATCGGCCTCGCCGAAGCGCCCCAGCGGCAGGCTCTTGGACCGCTCCGGCTTCAAGTTCGCTTCGATAATGGGCGTGCGGATGACCCCGGGCGCGATGCTGTTCACGCGGATGTTGTCTTTGCCGTGCTCCGCCGCCAGGGTGCGCGTCAGCTGCATCATCCCGGCCTTGGCCGCGCCGTAGGCCGCCATCCCAGGCGAGACGCGCAGGCCGCCGACGGAGGAGATGTTCACGATGCTGCCGCCGCGCCCTTGCGCCACCATCGTCTTGAGGACTGCCCGGGAGAGGAGAAAGACATAGCGCAGATTCAAGTTCACCACGGAATCCCACGCCTCGTCGGTCCATTCGGTCGTCGGCGTATAGGTGAACTTCGACATGCCCCCAGCCACGTTTACCAGCACATCAATGCCGCCGTGCTTTTCCACAGCCTCTTTGACCAGGGCATCCACGTCCGCCTTCTCGCGCAGGTCGGCGCGCAAGGCGAAGGCGGTGCCGCCTTCCTTCGCGATGCGCCTGCCCACGTCCACGGCGCGCGCCTGGTTGTAGTCCGCGACGAGCACCTTCGCGCCTGCTTGGGCTAAGGCAAAGGCGCTTGCTTCGCCCATGCCGCGCCCGCCGCCTGCCACGATCGCCGTCTTGCCCTTGAGAGAGAGCTTTGCGAGGTAGTCCATCGTTGCTCCAGGAGCCTTGCTTCTCAAAGGCATTCTAGAAGTCGCGCTCTTTTGTGTCCACGAGCCCGACGATTGGAGAGTTGCTTAAGAAGGGGCGTTTATATCTGGAGAGAATAGTTAGCTGACACTAACGTAAGTATATGCTAACGTGTGCTCCGCCTTATGGAGCATGCCTTGCACGCCATCGCCGAACCGAATCGAAGGGAGATCTTGCGGCTCGTCAAAGACCGCGAGCGCTCCGCAGGGGAGATCGCGGCCTTCTTCGACCTGACGCGCCCGGCAATCTCACAGCATCTGCAGGTGCTTGCGAACGCCGGGCTGGTGACGGTGCGAAAGGAAGGAACGCGGCGCATGTATAGGGCAAGGCCCGAAGGACTCGAAGGATTGCGCGAATATATCGAGGAGTTCTGGATCGAACGATTGACGATGCTCAAAGAGGCGGCCGAAGAAGAAGAAAGGAGCAAGCAGGATGCCGAAGGTCGGTGAGGCGAAGGCGATCGAGATGGAGGTCCGCATCAAGGCGAAGCCGGAGACGATCTTCCAGCTTCTGACGGACCCGAAGAAGTACCACAAGTGGAAGGGAAACAGGGCTGAGCTCGACCCGCGCCCGTGCGGGATCTACCGCGTGATCTTCAACGAGCGCGATGTGGCGAAGGGCGAATACGTTGAAGTGGTGCCGAACAAGCGTGTCGTCTTCACGTGGGGCTGGGAGGCGGCGGACAATCCGATCCGCCCCGGCTCATCGCGGGTGGAGATTGACCTTATCCCCCAGGGGAGCGAGACGCTGGTGAAGCTGCGGCACACGGGCCTTCCCGAGCCGGCCATGGCGCCGCACAAGGAAGGCTGGACGATGTACCTCAACCGCCTGGCCGTTGCCGCCACGGGAGGCGACCCGGGCCTGGACCCCAACCACAAGCCCAGGCAGATGTAACGTTCTCAAAAACATCCCGTAGCGGGGCCGGCCTCAGGCCTGCCCGAAAAAAGGAGCGCGATGGCGAATCCCGTTGTTTGGTTCGAAGTGCAGGCGAAGGATGCGAAGAAGACGCAGGCCTTCTTCGCGAAGGTCTTCGATTGGAAGTACACCTTCCACAAGGAGATGAACTACACAGAGGTGAAGGCGGGCAAGGGCGGCATTGATGGAGGCATCGGGCAAACGATGGACGGCGCGCCCGCCATGGTCACCTTCTACGTGCAGGTTGACGACCCGGACGCCTACCTCGCCAAGGCCAAGAACGCCGGCGGCAAGGTCCTGATGAAGACGATGGCCGTCCCCGGCGGCCCCACCATCGCGATGTTCGCGACGCCCGGAGGACAGGCGATCGGCCTTATCAAGACCGGTTCGATGCAGTAGCGAGCGAGGGATTCGCCCAAGGAAGCATGCACGCGCCGCCTCCGCGCCCGCGCGGAGGCGGCGCGCATCCCGGGAGGTTGTATGCCTATTGATGTCTCTGCAACAGCGCTCATCCGCCGCCCGGCGGCCGCTGTGGCCGCCTATGCCACGGACCCCGAGCGGGAGCGCGACTGGATAGCGGGGATCAAGGAGTCGAAGAAGCGCACGCCTGGGCCCGTGGCCAAGGGGATGCAGGTGGAGCGCATCGCCTATTTCATGGGCAAGCGCGTGGACTATATCCTCGAAGTCGCCGACTATCAGCCTGAACGGGTTCTGGACATGCGATCGGTGAAGAGCCCCTTCCCCATGCGCGTCACGTATACCTTCGAGCCTGCGGATGGAGGGACGCGGGCGAGGATCCGCATCCGGGGCGGCATGACCGGCTTCGTCGCCTGGCTGACACGCCCGCTCATGGCCATGATGGTGAAGCGCAACATCACCAGAGACCTTAAGCAGCTCAAGGCCAATCTCGAGGCGAACCAAGGCGGATAACCGCGCGGCTCAGTGCTATACTTACTCATCGGCGTCCCGGTCACGGGACGCCGATTCCACGAGGAGGACTTGTGAAAGCACTGAAGAAGTTCGGCATGATCCTTGGGGTGGCGATGCTCGCGGCGGCGCTGCTGCTCGTCACCACGGGCGCGAAGGAGAAAAAGCAGACGGCGAAGGTGACGCTGAGTGAGTTCAAAATCGCTTCCGCGAAGACCACCTTCGTCCCAGGCAGCATCGAGTTCGATGCGAAGAACGCGGGGAAGATCCCCCACGAGCTTGCCATCGTGAAGACGGACCTGGCCGCGAATGGCCTGCCCACTGCCAACGGCAAGGCGGACGAGTCCAAAGTTACGGTCATCGGGCGCATCAACGAGAACAGCCTCAAGAAGGGCAAGTCCAAAAAGCAGACCTTCAAGCTGGATGCGGGCAAGTACCTACTGATCTGCAACCTGGTGGGCCACTACCAGGGCGGCATGGCGGCGGCCATCGAAGTGAAATAGCGGTACGGGACGCCTGTCCCCACTGATGAGTGGGCGCGGCCCGGGTTCACCCGGGCCGCGCTCTTATTTTATCGGCGCAGAATCAGGCTGGCGTAGGTGGAGCCCGCGTAGCCGCCCACCAGGCCGATCTCGGCGTCCTTCACCTGGGCTTTGCCTGCCTCGCCGCGCAGCTGCCGCACCGATTCGATGACGTGGTTCATCCCCTGCATGTAGGACTGCGAGAGCATGCCGCCGTGGGTGTTCACCGGCAGCTCGCCGCCGATCTCGATCCGCCCGCCCTCCACGAAGGGCCCGCCTTCGCCCTTCTTGCAGAAGCCGTGGTCTTCCAGGGTGGAGATGACGGTCCAGGTGAAGCAATCATAGGTCTGGAAGAAATCAACGTCCTTGGGCCCAACGCCCGCCATCTTGTAGGCGCGCGGCGCGGAGTCCACCGCCGCCGTCTGTGTGATAACGGGGTTCTGCGCCCAGAACTCTGTCCGGTGTCCCGGCGCGATGCCAAGCCCCATGACGTAGACGGGCTTCTTGCGCAGGCTCTTTGCCCGGTCTGCCGAGGCGATGATATAGGCGCCCGCGCCGTCGTTGATGAGGCAGCAATCGAGCAGGTGGAAGGGCTCCGAGACCCAGCGCGAGGAATGGTAATCGGCCAGGGTGAGCGGCGCGCGCATCACGGCGTTGCCGTTCAGGATGGCGTGCTTGCGGTGCGCCACCGCCACCATGCCCAGCTGGTCCTGCGTGGTGCCGTATTCGTGCATGTGCCGCCGCGCCAGCATCGCCAGGTGGGAGGGCTGGCCGAACCAGCCGTAGGGCGTCTCGAAGTCGTGCTTCATCGGGATGCGGTCGTGGATATCGCCGGGGATCTGGCTCATGGAGCCCCAGGCCAGCCCGTGCCAGACCACCACATAGTTGCACATGCCGCTGTTCACGGCCATGGCCGCCAGGCCCGCCGCCGCGTTCACGCCGGTGCCGCCGCCGAAGGGTGCCGTGGCCGCGAAGGTGACTTCCTTCGGGTCATAGTTCGTGATGAAGTGCATCGTGGGGACGGAGACGCCGCCGCTCGAGCACTGGACGAAGCCGTCCAGGTCCTTGGGCGTGATGCCCGCATCGGCGCAGGCCTTCTCCACCGCCTCAAAGACCAGCGATTGGATGGTGCGCGGGCTCTTCTTCACATACTCCGTCTCGCCGATGCCGACGATGGCCGCCTTATCGCGCAGTGCCGTGATAGTCATGAGCGCCTCCACAGGGACAGTGCCGCCACTATACCCAGATGCGCGCGCCGCTTCAACCGCTCTCGGCGCGCCCCTGGCCGCGCTGCGGGCTGCCGCCGGACGGCCTGACGCGCGCCTTCGATGCACCCACTACCATAGCGGGGATCGAAGCGGAGGCGTGCGTGATGATGCGGGCATTCGCGCGGGCGACGGAAACCGAGCGGCGCAACTACGCCGTCTTCGCCGTTGTGGCTGTGGCGCTCTTCATGTCCACTATGGCCAGCACCATCGTGGCCGTGGGCCTGCCGACTTTGGAAGAGGAGCTGGACACCACCGTCGGCTGGATCGGCTGGGTCATCAACGTCTATGCCCTGGTGCAGACCATCGTGATGCCCGTGGCCGGGAACCTGGGCGATGAGCTGGGCAATCGGAAACTCTTCCTCTGGGCGCTGGCGCTCTTTGCCGGGAGCTCCCTCGCCCTCGGCTTCGCGCTGAACGTCTACGTCCTCATCGTCCTCCGCGGGATCCAGGGCATCGGCGCGGGCGTCTTCCTGCCCGTGGCCATCGGCATCGCCAGCGATATCTTCGGCCAGAGGCGGCAGACGGCCATCGGGCTCTTCACCACGATCCTGACTATCGGGACCATCATCGGACCCAACATCGGCGGCGTCATCATCACGCACCTGAGCTGGCGGTGGCTCTTCTTCGTGAATGTGCCCATCGCCGTAGCCGTCTTCTTCATCGGCCTCCGCCTTCTGCCCCAGAGCGACCGAGCGAAGCGGCGTCTTGCTATTGATTGGCTGGGCGTGGCTCTCTTCGGCTTGGGGATAGCGCTGCTCCTCTACGCCGTCACCTTCTGGTCAAACCATCCGAACGCGATGAGCGATCCGCTGCCCATCGCCTTTGCCTCGCTCGGGCTGCTCTCGCTCATCGCGTTCGTGCGCCACGAGGCTCGTACCCCCTCGCCGATGGTGGAAGTCCAGCTGCTGAAGTCCTGGCCCCTCCTGATGGCGAACATCCAGCAATTCATCTTCGGCCTCTTCACCGTCGGCACCTTCTCCTTCATCCCCTATTACGCGCAGGTCGGCTATGGGATGAGCCCCTCCACCAGCGGCTTGATCCTTACGGTCAGGTCCATCGCGCTCGTGCTGCTCTCCATCGTCAGCAGTGTGGCGCTCATCCGCCTCGGCTACCGCCGCCCCATGGTGGTGGGGGTCACGATCATCGCCTGCGGACTCTTCCTCCTGGGCCTCGGCCTTCGCGACCTCGGCATCCCAAACGTCGCCTGGCTTTCCATCATCATGGTGATCACCGGCGTCGGCCTCGGCATCGGCGCGCCCGCTTCGAACAACGCCGCGCTCGATGTGATTCCAGGGAAGATCTCCAGCATCTCCGGGGTGCGAGGCGTCTTCCGCAACGTCGGCGGCATCGTCGGCGCCGCCATGGTCGTCATCGTCCTCAGCCACTTTTCGGACAAGGGCGAGGGGCTTGAGCGCATCTTTCTCGCGCTCTCGATCTTGGTCTTTCTCTCCATCGGGCTCGTCTTTTTCATCCCGGATACGGCCAGGCAGCGGTACGCGGAGCGCAAGAAGGAGCAGGCCTCGCGGGGCCTCTCATAGGCGCTCCGCCCCTGGACTTTCGCCGTCGCATCTCGTACGCTGGCCCGCGCACACTCTTCTCACGGAGTCCTCATGCCCGGCCCCCTAACCGGCCTCCTCATCCCGCGTCTCCTCTTCTCTCCCCCGGCGGGAGAGAAGAAAAGAGAGGGGGATGTCTGGCGACTTTTGCTCGCCGGCGGGGATTGCCTTTGGCGCTGTCGCCATGCAAGGGAAAGGTAGGAGCTAGCGATGCCCGGCCCACTCCAAGGCGTCCGTATCCTCGATCTCTCCTGGGGCGTTGCCGGCCCTCTGGCGACCATGACGCTCTCCGACCAGGGGGCGGAGGTTATCAAGATCGAGCCGCCCGGCGGCGACCCCTTCCGCAGCTACGGCGGCTACACCGTCTGGAACCGGGGCAAGAAGAGCGTCGTCCTTGACCTGAAGTCTCCTTCCGGGAAAGCTGCTTTCCTAAAGCTCGTCTCCGGCGCGGACGTCTTGATAGAGAGCTTCTCTCCCGGCGTGATGCGTCGCCTCGGCCTCGACTACGCCGCGCTTCGCAGAGCGCACCCGGCCCTCGTCTACTGCTCCGTCACCGGCTACCCGCGTACAAGTAAACACGCCGGCCGCCCTGGGATAGACGCCCTCGTTCAGGCCCGCTCCGGCCAGCAGTACGAGCAGGCGGGCTGGCGCGATGGCCCTATCTTCCTCTTCCATCCATTTCCCAGTTTCGCCGCCTCCTATCTCGCCGCCATCGGCATCGCCGCCGCCCTCTACGTGCGGGAGCTGACGGGAAAGGGCCAGTGGGTAGAAACGTCCCTCTATCAAGGTGTCCTTGCCTTTACCACACAGCTCTGGCAGTGGGCGGAGAAGATGGACAACTGGATGAGCATCCAGAAGGCGACCCAGCCCGCCATCTTCCAGTGCGCCGACGGTTCATGGGTGCATTCGATGCAGATGGCGGGCGGCCGAGGGCGCGATCGCAGCGTCCAGTGGCGCATCCTGGGCCTGGCGCCCCAGGAAGGGAACCTCTTCCAAGCGCCGCCGGGCTCTCCCCAGGACATGATGCTGCGCGATGCCTTCCGCAAGATCCCGCGCAAGGAGCTCCTTCAGCGCTTCTGGGCCGCCGAGATCCCCATCGGCCCCATCCAATACATCCAGGACGCCTTTAGCGATCCGCAGGTCATCCATAACAAGGCCGTCGCCGATGTGATTGACCCGGTGATCGGCCCCACGAAGCAGATCGGCGTCACCATCAATCTGCACGAGGCTCCCGCGCAGGTGCAGGGCCCCGCTCCCCTGGTAGGCCGGCACACGGCAAGTCTCGATAGCCTCGCGAAGCGTTGGCGCGATGCCGCGATGCCCCACTCCCAAGCGATGCAAGGAAGAGCCGCGCGCGGACCGAAGCGGCGCCACGCCCTGGAAGGCATCCGCGTCCTCGATTTCGGCAACTTCCTCGCAGGTCCCTTCGGCCCCATGGTCCTCGCAGATCTCGGCGCGGAGGTCATCAAGCTGGAGGCCATCGAAGGCGACCAGATGCGCCCCGCCACGATGCCCTTCAACGGCTGCCAGCGCGGCAAGCGCGATATCGCCGTGGACCTCAAGCGCCCCGAGGGGCTTGAGATCGCCCATCGCCTCATGCGCACCGTGGACGTCATCCACCACAACTTCCGCCCGGGCGTAGCCGAGCGGCTGAAGATTGATTACGCCACCGCGAAGGGATTGAACCCCAGCCTTATCTACTGCCACACGCCCGCCTACGGCATCACCGGCCCGCGCGCGCACTTCCCCGGCTTCGACCAGGTCTTCCAGGCGATGTGCGGCCTGGAGATCGAGGCGGGCGGCGAAGGCAACCCGCCCGTCTGGTACCGCTTCGGCATGTGCGATACCGGCAACGCCCTTCAGTCCGTCATCGGCGTGCTGATGGCCCTCTACTACCGGGAGCGGACGGGCAAGGGCCAGTTCGTAGACACGAATCTTTTAAACTGCGGACTCTATTACAACTCCGATGTCATCATCGGCCCCGATGGCCCAATGAAGCGGCACAAGCTCGATAAGGCCCAGACCGGCTTCGGACCGCTCTACCGCCTCTACCAGGCGGGCGACGGCTGGCTCGCCATCGCCTGCCTGAACGAAGGCCACTGGCGGGCCCTCTGCTCGGCCCTCAGCGACCTGCGCCTGGCGAACGATGCCCGCTTCGCCACGCCTGAGGCGCGCCGCGATCACGCCGCCCGGCTCGCCGCGCTCCTTGAAGGCTGGTTCGCGAAGAAGACAGCGAGCGAGGTCTTCTCAACGCTCGATCGCGCAGGCGTTCCCTGTGAGATCGCGAGCCGGGATGGCGGCAAGGACCTCTTGATGGACCCGGAGAACCTCGTCAACGGCCTGGCCGTCGAATACACCCACGCCGTCTATGGCAAGATGCGCGAGAATGGGCACATGATCAACTTTTCGGAGACGCCGGGCCGCATCGAGCGCGCGCCGCCCGTCATCGGCCAGCACACCCAGGAGATCATGGCCGCCCTCGGCTATTCTTCAGAGGAAATGACGGCGTTGAAAGCCGGAAACGTCATCACGTGGCCGGACTGACGTCCGGAATTCTTGGAGGCACTATGGATCCATCAAGCGCATCGCTGAAAGACAAGGTCGCCGTCATCACCGGCGGCGGGGCCGGCATCGGCAGGGGCATCGCCGTCACCTTCGCCAAGTTCGGCGCGCATGTCGTCATCGCCGATAGGGATGAGGCGGCGGGCGGCAAGGTTGCCGCCGAGGTCCGGGCCCTGGGGCGCAAGGCCCTGGCCGTCACGACGGACATCCGCAACTACGGCCAGGTGAAGGCGATGGTGGCGCAGACGGTGCGCGATCTGGGCGGCGTGGACATCCTGGTGAACAACGCCGGAGGCACGCGCAGGCAGTCGTTCTTGGAGCAGGGCGAAGAGGGCTGGCGCAAGCATATCGAGCTTAACTTCATGGGGCAGTTCTACTGCACGGAGCAGGCCGTCAAGGCGATGCTGGCGGGCAAGCGCGGGGGCTCCGTCATCTTCATCACTTCCATCGAAGGCCACCGCGCCGCGCCCCTGCGGGCCGTCTATAGCGCCTGCAAGGCGGGCCTCGCCAACTTCACGCGCTCCCTGGCCCTGGAGCTCGGCGAGCACGGCATCCGCGTCAACTGCGTCGCGCCGGATTTCGTGGAGACGCCTCACACGGCGGCCTCGCTCACCCCGGAGAATAGGCCTACGCTGATGCGTCGCTTCCCCATCAAGCGCGTCGGCCAGCCGGAGGACATCGCGGGAGCCTGCGTCTACCTCGCCTCAGACCTCGGTGCCTACACCACCGGCGTCACGCTGCACGTGGATGGCGGGACCATGGCCTCCAGCGGCTGGCTGAGCGATGGCAAGGGCGGCTGGAGCCTCCAGCCCTAGGGAGAGGATGAGGCGCGGCTACTTCTGCGCCCTCACGCCTTCGTACCACTTGTACCTGGGCACGCCCATGCCCGGCATCTCCAATTGCGCGCCCACCGTCTCCTTGAAATAGCGCGCCACATCGGCCCCCGTCCACCCGTTGGGCATAAAGCCGAAACGCTCCTCGCGCGGGTGGCGCAGCAGGGCCAGCGTATCGCCGCTCAGAAAGACGATCTGCCCCGTCACCCAGTTCGCGGCGTCGCTCGCCAGGTAGACGGCCAGCGGCGCCACCGTGTGGGCGGCGGGGACCGGCTCGTACCACGAGTGGTTGGTCACGCTGAAGTCCCAGAACCACTTCATATGCGTCGGCAGCTCCTGCCCCGGCTTGGGGCGGATCGCCGCCGGGAGGATGCAGTTCACCCGAACGCCGTGGTCGGCCAGCTCCAGGGCCCAGCTCATCGTGCCGCTGATGATCGCGCCCTTGGCGGCGGCGTAGGTGGAGAGCGCCGGATGGCCGTTCAGCGCGCGGGAGCTCATCGTGATGATGCTGCCGCTTTTCTGCTTCATCATCTGCTTGGCTGCGTGGTGCACGCAGGCGAACTGACCCTTCACATGGATGTTCATCGTCAGGTCCAGGTCCGCCTCTTTCATGTCCCAGATCGGCCCGCCCGTCGTCTTGTGGGCGCAGGTCACCAGGGCGTCTATCTTCCCGAACCGCTGGAGACAATCGTCAATGATGCGCCCCGCGCTCTCCCATCCGGCCACGGCCTGCGTGTTGGCATGGGCCGTGCCGCCTGCCTTGGTGATCGCCGCAACAACGGCGTTGGCGTTCTCGGCGACGATGTCGTTCACTAAGACCTTCGCCCCCTCCTTCGCCATCGCCTTCGCGAACTCCGAGCCCAGCAGTCCCCCTCCGCCTGTGATCACCACTGCCTTGCCGTCCAGCATGCCCATAGCGGCCTCCCGATAAGAGTGGCGCGAGTGTAGAACCGGGTCTAACGGCTGTCAACGAACCGTTTGCCCCGAATCGTCGTACCCCTTGCACGGCAGGAGTATCCTGTACGAAGCTCGAATGAGCCACGGACCTGTACCGATTATCAGAAAAGAGGACGACCTATGGCACAGATGGACCCGATAGCAGTGATCGACCAGGCGGCGGCCCACACGCGGAAATACATCGCAGGCGTGAAGCCGAACCAGAGGAACGATTCGACCCCTTGTGAGAAGTGGAATGTGAAGCAGCTCCTGGATCACATCACCGGTGTTCCCCTCTTCGGCCTGAAAGTCTTCGGTGGAACGCCCGGCAGCGGCGAACTGAAGAAGCCCGGCGCCGCCTTCGCGATGATTCTGGCGGACGATATCCTCATCCACGGTTGGGACCTGGCCAAGGCCACCAAACAGGATACAAAGCTCCCCGCCAACCTCGTGGAAGCCTGCTACGCCGCCATGTCCCCCGGCTTCGCGAATCTCTCAAAGGCGCCGGGTGAAGCCTTCAAGCCCATGGTGCAAGTGCCCGCCAACGCCGACCTCCAGACCAAGCTCCTTGCGGGCCTTGGCCGCAAGGCATAACCGTTCTCGCAGATAAAAAGAAGGGGCCGCCCTGCAGGGCGGCCCCTTCTTTTTATTATGAGCTGAAAGCCGCCCTTAGGCCACGTGCGGCGGATACTCGTCGCCGATGTGCCCCGCCGCCTCCAGGCGCTTGTACTCTTCGGGCGGGACCCCCAGCAGTTCGGCATAGGCGTACTTGTTGTGCTCGCCCAGCATCGGCGGGGGCGTGCGGATCTTGTTCGGCGTCTTCACCATCTTCCACACGATGCCCGGATACCGGTGCGTCCCCGTATCCGGGTGCGTCAGCGTCTCAAAGAAGCCCCGCGCGTTCAGGTGCGGGTCGGCATAGGCGTCGCGCTCGTCGTTCAGCACGCCTGCCGGCACGCCGAACGATTGCAGACGCGCCATCGCCCACTGGTTCTCATGTTGGCGCGTCCACTGGGTGATGCGCTGGTCCAGCTCCCGGCGGCGCTTGAAGCGCCCGGCTTGGGTGGAGAACTTGGCGTCACTCGCCCATTCCGGGTTGCCCATCGCCTTCACCAGGCCCTGCCACTCCTTGTCGTTGCTCACGGCGATGGCGACCCACCGGTCGTCGCCGCTGCACTGATAGGTGTTGTGCGGCGCGAAGGGGGCGAGGTCATTCCCCCCTGGCTTCGCGACGCGCCTGTTCATCTGGTAATCGAGCAGCAGATCACTGAAGTAGGAGACCACCGTCTCCACTTGCGCCAGTTCGATGAGCTGGCCTTTGCCCGTGCGGCGCAGCTCGTGCAGCGCCGCCATGGCCGCGAAACAGGCCGTCACCCCGGCGGCGGCATCGCCGAAGTAGATGTCCTCAACCGTCGTTGGGTCTGAATCGGCGTAGCCTCGGATGTAGGTATGGCCTGCCGTGCCCTCCAGGTGCGACCCCAGCGACCGGTAGTTCGCGTAGGGCCCGGTGAGCCCATAGCCCGGCATCCGCACCATGATGAGGTCCGGCTTCACCTTGCGGAGGACGGGATAGCTGATGCCCAGCTTGTTCAGCGTCTCCGGCACGTTGTTCTCGATCACGATGTCCGAGACGGCGACGATGCGCTTCAGGATCGCCAGCCCCTCCGGCGATTTCATGTCCAAGGTCATACTGAGCTTGTTGCGGGCGTGGACTTGGAAGAACGGCCAGCGGTTCCACGGGCGTCTGCCGGGTTTGAAATCCGGGTAGGCGTTCACCCACACGTGCGCCGCGTCCAGGTAGGCTTGGGACGGCCGCGCCAGCCTGCCGCGCGTGTTGGGCTGGAAGTTCTGCAGCGGCTCTAGGCGGATGACCTCCGCCCCCCAATCGGAGAGCAGCGTGCAGGCGCTGGTCCCCGCCAGCACAAGGGACAGATCGGCGACGCGGATGCCTTCGAGGGGGAGGTGATGGCTGGCGTTCGATGGCACGGCAACTCCCGGACGGCGCTTTCTTCAGATTCGGGCAGGATAGTTGTCCCACACGGGACTGTCAACGATTCCTTCTGTTGAGCGGTACGGAAAAAGGGAAGGACGGGCGTCGCCCGTCCCTCCCTTTTTTTACGCTCCGATTTGCGATATCGGCCGAGGCGCTATGATTGCACCAGCACCTGTCCCGTCATGCCTAGGTGCGCCGAGCAGTGATAGGTGTAGATGCCTGCGTTTGCGAAGGTGAACGAGTAACTCTGTCCCTTCTGTAGGGAGGATGAGTTCAGCGCAGGCGTGCCGTTGTGGGATGGGTGCGGATCGCTGTTCACAAAGTGCACCGCCCCGTCGTTGTTGGTCCAGGTAACCTTTGTGCCGGGGTTGACGATGAGCAACTGCGGCGTGAAGGCGATGTTCTGCATCGCGACCGCCACTTCGCGCTTGCCGCGCATATCGTTGAACGCGCTCTTCTTGGAAGCGTCTACGATGAAGGAGACGCTTCCGGTGTGGCAGGAGCGATCGGGCCAGCAGGCCTTGTAGCTGACGGTGTACGTGCCGTCTCCTGCATTGCCTGTGATGGGGATGGACATGGAAAGCTGGTTCGGAGAGATCGTTTTGGTTCCCGTGAGGACGGATTGGCCGTCCCGCGTGACCGTGATCGTGGAATCAGTGTGGAGATTGAAATCGAAGTTCAGGATCACGGCGCTCGGGGCCATGGGCAGCACATCGCCCTGATTCGGCACGGAGTCGAGGAAGTGCGGGGCCGTCACCTTCGCAGGGACCTTCGCCATCATGGCGTCGCCCTCCTTCTTCATCGTATCGCCTTCCTTCACCATGACGTCGCCGACGGTGAAGCCGAAGCTGCCGTCGTGACAGGAGCGGTCCGGTCAGCATGCCTTGTAGATGACGTGATAGACGCCGTTCTTCCGCTCGCCTGTGATGGGGATCGTGATGACCTTCTCGTCTGCGGATATCGTCTGCGCCCCCAGGGCCACGGGATTGTGGTCCACCGTCAGCTTGACACTGGAGTCCCTGTGCAGATTGAAGTTGAAATTGAGCATGATCTTATCCGGCGCGGTCTTGAGCGCCTCGCCGTGTTTCGGCACGGAGCTGACGAAGTGCGGGGCGATGATGCTGTCCGGGAGCTTCACCATCATGGCGTCGCCCTCCTTCTTCATCGTGTCGCCTTCCTTGACCATCGCCTCTCCGTCCTTCTTCTCCATCACCGCGCCATCGTCATCATCGCTGCAGGCGGCAAAGATGAAGAGCGTGAGCACGGAGAGGGAGAGGAGCAGAAGCAGTTTCGATCTTGCAGAGCGCATACGGGCATCCTCCGGTGGAATTTCACGCCCAGCGTAACGATGGAAGATTGCTCAACCCTTGCGAAGATTACGAAAGGCTTACAGCGTTGCGATCGGGAAGTTGTAAGGGATATGTAATCTTCTTCACTGGGCCGCAACCTTTGGCCGCTACGCTTGTTCCATCGTGGACGAAGGAAGGGCGGGCATGCACCTGGCAGGAACACGCCTTTGGGCGGCGCGCATCGGCGTCATCGCGGCCATTGCCGTCGCCATCGTCGCCATCGAGTTGACGATCGCGCCCGAGCGCGGCGGCGCCTCCTCCGGCGGCGCGGGCGCTCCGGCGCTCACCGCCGAGCCGGGCCGCTCCGCCGCCTCTCTCAAGGGGCCGGCGGCCCCCGAGATTCGCAGCATCGCTGCATGGATCAACACGCCGCCGCTGACCCTGGAGGGCCTGCGCGGCAAGGTCGTCCTCGTCGATTTTTGGGCCTACTCCTGTGTGAACTGTATCCGCACCGTCCCCTACCTCCAGGACTGGAACGCCAAGTACGCCTCTCGCGGACTCGTAATCATCGGCCTCCATGCGCCCGAGTTCGATTTCGAACGCTCGGAGGCGAACGTGCGCGCCGCCGTCGTCAAGCAGGGAATCACCTGGCCTGTAGGATTGGATAACGATTTCGCAACCTGGAACGCCTACCGGAACCGCTACTGGCCGCGCAAGTACCTCATTGATCGGGATGGGGCTATCCGCTATGACCGTATCGGCGAAGGGGCCTATATCGAGACGGAGACCCAGATACGCAAGCTGCTTGCCGAAATAGGGGCCGGTGTGGACGATCTTTCTCTCGGCGGCGTGGCTGCCCGGCAGAACAGCGGCGAACGCATCACGCGAGAGCTGTATGCGGGCTATGGCTGGGCCAACGGCAGTTACCTTGGGAACCCGGTGAGCGGCGGGAACGATAGACCCGCCCAATACGCCGCCTCGGGTGAGCGGGCCGATGGCAAGCTCTACCTCCACGGCGCATGGCAGGTGGGGAACGAAAGCGTGCGCCATGCGGCGGCGACGGCTGGATTCGAGGACGCTGTGGGCATACGCTTCACCGCCGCCAGCGTCAACGCCGTCATCCGGCCCGGCGCGCCCGGCCGGTTTGATGTCCTGGCCGCGATAGACGGCGCGCCTATCCCGGAGGCTTTGCGCGGCGGCGACATAAAGGTAGACGGCGAAGGGCGCACCTATTTCACCGTGGATGAGCCTCGTCTCTATAACGTCGTCCGCGGCGATGCCGTTGTGACAAGGAACCTTGACCTGCGCGTGAACTCCGCCGATTTCGTCCTCTACACCTTCACCTTCGGCTCATAGGAGCGGCTATGACGGACAGCGTCAGCATCTTTGCGGCGTTCGGCGCGGGCATCGTCTCCTTCCTTCCCCCGTGCACGCTGGCCCTCGTCCCTGCCTATGTCCTCTATCTGGCCAGCTTCACCCTGGCCGATCGCTCAACTGCCACGCCCTGGCAGGTTCGCAGAGCTTCGATCTTCAATACCCTTGCCTTTGTGGTCGGCTTCACCGCTGTCTTTGTCCTTCTGGGCAGCTCCCTCGGTGCCCTCTCCTCGTCCTTGCAAGACAACTCCATCTGGCTCAATCGCGTCGGCGGCGTCCTCGTCATCGCCTTCGGCCTGGTGACCTTGGGCCTCTTCAAGTTCCAGCTCCTGGAGCGCGGCTTCACCATCAAGACGGACTGGGCCAAGCGCCTTCGCTATTTCGGCTCCTTCCTCGTCGGCGCCGCCTTCGCCGTGGGCTGGGTCCCGTGCGTCGGCCCCATCCTCGGCGCGATCCTGGTGCTGGCGGGCACCAAGGGCTCCGCTGAATCAGGCGCGCTCCTCCTCTTCGCCTATTCCCTGGGCCTGATGCTTCCCTTCATCGGCGCGGGGCTCTTCGCCGGATGGACCAGCAGCCTGATGAAGCGCCACGGCAAGGTCTTGCTGGCGACGAACTACATGGGCGGCGCGGCCCTCGTCGTCCTTGGGATCATCGTCTACACCAACCTCATCTCCACCCTGGCCGATTACGTCCCCGTCACCCTCTAGAAAGGCTCCTGTGTATACTGACACCCAGACTATCGTGAAAGAGGCGGAAGGGGCCCAGATGCCTGGCCGAGAGACGCCGAAGCGCATCCTTGTGGTGGACGATGAAGCCGTCGTCACTGAGGTTCTGGAGCGCTACTTGCGCAAGGACGGCTTTGACGTGGCGGTGGCGGCTGACGGCGCGGAGGCCCTGCGCATCGCCGAGAAGTGGGCGCCCGATCTCATCGTCCTCGATCTCATGCTCCCCATCGTGGACGGCCTGGAAGTCTGCCGCCGCATCCGCCAGACCGGCAGGACGCCCATCATCATGGTCACCGCCAAAGGCTAGGAGACAGACCGCATCGTCGGCCTGGAGATGGGCGCCGACGATTATGTGGTGAAACCCTTCAGCCCCCGGGAAATCGTGGCGCGCGTCAAGTCCGTCCTCCGGCGCACCGCCGCCGGACCGGCCGCGCCCCACGCGGGCGGCCTCCGGCACGGGCGGCTGGTGGTGAACCCCGCCACGCGCCTGGTGACCTTTGGCGAAAGGGAGATCGCCCTTACGGCCAAGGAGTTCGACCTCCTCTATTTCCTCGCTTCCAATCCCGGCCGGGTCTTCACCCGCGAGCAGCTGATGGACAAGGTCTGGGACTACTCCTACGCCGGCGATATGAGCACCGTCACCGTCCACGTCCGCCGCCTTCGCGAAAAGGTGGAGCCGGACCCCATGCGGCCCCAGTTCATCAAGACCGTCTGGGGCGTCGGCTATAAGTTCGAGGCGTGACCGATGCATACCCTCTGGCGGAGACTCCTCTTCGGCCTTGTCGCCCTCGCTGTGCTGGAGGGCATCGTCATCGCCATCGTCGTCGCTGCCCTCCACCCGCCTGCCGAAGACCTCGTTGCCATGGCCCTCTTCCTCCTCGCAAGCGGCGGCCTCACCATCGGCCTCGGCATCGCCGCCCAGCGCTTCGGCCTGCCCGCCTGGGTCCGCACCCTGCGCGGCAAGATGCTCGTCATCGCCCTCGCTTCGACGGGCCTTGCCCTCGCCAACATCGCCTTCATCGCCTCCCTCATGTTCCTCTCTACCCACGACCTTGCGCTCTTGGCCGCCCTCCTCGGCTTCTCCCTCGGCATGGCCGTCTTCGTCGCCATCGCCTTCTCGGAGACCACCTCCCGCTCGCTTCGGGAGGTGGTGGATGCGGCTAGGCGCTTGAGCGAAGGCAGGCTGGACACCCGCGTCCGCGTCACTGGCGGCGATGAGGTCGGCGAGCTGGCGGCGGCCTTCAACGGCATGGCCCAGCGCCTCGAAGACGGCTTCGCCCGCCAGCGCGAGCTGGAGCAGGCCCGGCGCGAGGTCGTCACCGCCGTCTCCCACGATCTTCGCACCCCCATCGCCTCCATCCGCGCCATGATCGAAAGCATCAACGACGGCGTCGTCACCGACCCGGACACGGTGAGGCGCTACCTCAAGACCTCCCAAAAGGAGATCGAGCATCTCACCCGGCTGGTGAACGACCTCTTTGAGCTGTCCCAGATGGATGCCGGGCTCTTCCGGCTGCACCTTGAAGAGGCATCCGTGGGCAACGTCATCGCAGAGACCGTGGAGGGCATGCGCCCCCAGGCCCAAGCGGTCCGGCTGAAGCTCCAGGCGATGGTGGATGGCGGCGTCCCGCCCGTGGTCATGGATCAGCGGCGCATCCAGCGCGTCCTGGCTAATCTGGTGCAGAACGCCATCCGCCACACGCCGCCCGATGGCTCCATCTCCATCCGCGCCTTTGACATCGGCGATGCCGTCCAGGTGCAGGTGACGGACACCGGCGAAGGCATCCCGGAGGGCGAGCTCGGCCGCCTCTTCCAGCGCTCCTACCGCCAGGAGCCCTCACGGACGCGCAAGGCTGGCGGCGCGGGGCTGGGCCTCAGTATCGCCAAAGGCTTTGTGGAGGCCCACGGCGGGCGCATCTGGGCGGAGAGCGCTCCCGGCATGGGCGCCACCTTCTCCTTCACCCTGCCCAAGTCCCCGCGGCAGGCCGCCTCCGGCTAGCGCCGTCATGGCGCTATGGGAAGCCCGGTCGTGCCTCCGCCTCTCCTTGCCTGCGAGCCATGCTCCCCGCTCCTTGTTCCCCTCCCCTCCGCATGCTATAGTTGCCCTATCCGGAGGGATCGCATAGCCCGGTCTAGTGCGGCCGCCTGCTAAGCGGTTATAGGGGTCTAAAGCCCCTATCACGGGTTCAAATCCCGTTCCCTCCGCCAGTCTGCTACTCTCGCCAAAACCCGGTGGATATACCGCAGGGGGCGTTTTGTACCCAAAATTCGGGCATAGTTTGTGAAGTAAATCACATGACAACTTACCACGTCTGGACAGTGGGCTGTCAGATGAACGTCGCCGATTCCGAGCGGATGTCGGCGGCCCTTGATCGCCTCGGCTGCACGCCCACCGACCAGCTGGAGGCCGCCGATGTCATCGTCCTCAACAGCTGCGTCGTCCGCCAAGGGGCGGAGGACAAGGTCGCCGGACGCCTCGGCGCCCTCGCCCAAGTTAAGCGGCAGCGGCCCGAGGCCGTCATCGCCCTCATGGGCTGCATGGTCGGCCCGGGCACCCGCGACCTCAAGCGACGCTTCCCCCACGTGGACTGCTTCATGCGCCCCCAAGAGTTCGGCCCTTTGGTCCGGCTCGTGGAGGCCCGCTCCGGCGCCTGCCTGGATAGCTCCGAGCTTCTTGTCCCAAGCCATCCCTCCGTCGCCACCTATATCCCCATCACCCACGGCTGCGATAAGTTCTGCACCTTCTGCATCATCCCCTACCGCCGCGGGCGGGAGGTCAGCCGCCCCATTGCGGAGGTGGTCAAGGAAGTGGAGATGCTCGCCAAGCGCGGCGTGAAGGAAGTGACCCTCCTCGGCCAGAACGTGGACTCCTATGGCGATGACCTCCCCGAGCCGCGCGACCTCGCCGACCTGCTGGAGGCCGTCAACGCCGTCCCCGCCGTCAAGCGCATCCGCTTCCTCACCTCCCACCCCAACGATATGTCGCAGAAGATCATTGACGCCGTCGCCCGCCTGGAAAAGGTCTGCGAGTTCGTGAACCTCCCCGTCCAGGCCGGCGATGACACCGTCCTCGCCAACATGCGCCGCGGCTACACCCGCGAGCAGTATTTCGACCTCGTCGGCCGCATCCGCGCCGCCATGCCCAAGGTCGGCCTGACTACGGATATCATCGTCGGCTTCCCCGGCGAAACGGTCCCGCAGTTCGAGCAGACCGTGGACCTGGTGCGGCGCGTCCGCTTCGATAAGGTGCATATCGCCCAGTACTCGCCCCGCCCCGGCACCATCTCCTACCGCAAGCTGCCGGACGATGTCTCCCCGGAAGAGAAGAGCCGGCGCTTCCACGTCCTGGACGCTCTTCAAGCCGAGATTTCGCATCAGATCAATAGAGAGATGGTTGGCACAACGGAGGAGGTCCTTATCGAAGGGCGGAAGGACGGCCGGTGGCATGGCCGGACGCGCGCCAACCGCCTCGTCTACCTGGCGGGCGAAGGTGCTCGCACCCCCGGCGAGCTGGTGGACGCGGAAATCACCAAAGCGACGACCTGGTCCGTTGAGGGAACCGTGAAGCCCGACTCGATCCGTAAGCACCCGGCTCAGCCGGGCAGGCTCCAGATCCCAGTGGTGGCTGGCTAAAAGGCGGTGGCGATATGACGCTCCAACTCCAGATCCCCAAGAAGTTCGAGGTAGGCAAAGGCTGCGACGCCGATCGCTCCCTCGGCGACCTGCTCCTGCGCACGGAGATGTCCACCAAGGCCAACACCTCGCGCCTGCCCAAGGAGTACGTGGGCCTGAGCGAGGACGTCCTCGTCCGCCGCATCGGCGAGGCGAAGGCCAAGCTCGGCACGAAGCTCGTCATCCTGGGCCATCACTACCAGCGCGACGAGATCATCCGCTGGGCCGATTTCCGGGGCGACTCCTTCAAGCTCGCCCGGCACGCCGCCTCCCACCCGGAGGCCGACTCCATCGTCTTCTGCGGCGTCCACTTCATGGCGGAGACCGCCGATATCCTGGCCGCCCCCCACCAGCGCGTCATCCTGCCCAACCTCTCCGCCGGCTGCTCCATGGCCGATATGGCCCCCACGGAAGACGTCCTCCAGTGCTGGGACGAGCTCCAAGCGATGGAGGGCGTGACCGGCAAAGTCATCCCCGTCACCTACATGAACTCCACTGCCGCCCTCAAGGCCTTCTGCGGCGCCAACGGCGGCATCGTCTGCACCTCCAGCAACGCCGCCGCCGTTGCGAAGTGGGCCTTTCAGCGCGGCCAAAAGGTCCTCTTCTTCCCGGATCAGCACCTCGGCCGCAACACCGGCCTCAAGATGGGCTACATCCTGGACGATATGCTCGTCTGGGACCCCTTCCAGCCCCTCGGCGGCAACAGCCGGGAGGCCTACCGCAAGGCGGCCTTTATCCTGTGGAAGGGCCACTGCTCCGTCCACAAGCGCTTCACCGTGGACCAGGTCAAGGAGGCCCGCAAGCGCGTCCCCAACGTCAAGATCCTCGTCCATCCCGAATGCGAGCACGAGGTGGTGGACATCGCCGATGCCGTCGGCTCCACCGAATACATCATCAAGACCGTCACCGACTCACCCCCCGGCAGCGCCTGGGCCGTCGGCACGGAGATCAACCTCGTCAAACGCCTGGCTCAGGAACAGCCGGACAAGCTCATCTTCTGCCTGGACCCCGTCATCTGCCCCTGCTCCACCATGTACCGCATCCACCCCGCCTACCTGGCCTGGGTGCTGGAGGCCCTGGTGCGCGGCGAGGTGGTCAACGAGATCAAGGTGGACGACGAGGTTGCGCGCTGGGCCAAGGTCGCCCTCGAACGGATGCTGGCCACCACGTGACCTCCCTCGCGCGCGATACGGCCGTTAAGGCTGCTGCCTGCGTCTCCTCTCCCTCGGCGGGAGAGGAGCTCGAGCGCAGCCCGAGAGGAGAGGGGGAGTATCCCTGCGGTTCCCTTAGGAGCCGCTCCACATTTCGGCAGGCCCTCCCGTGACCTCGTACCCGGCCGTCCCCTTCTTCGATTACGTCATCGTCGGCTCCGGCATCGCCGGCCTCTACACCGGGCTCCTCGCCCGTGAATCGGGCAGGGTCCTCCTCCTCACCAAGGGCAGCATCGCCGAATGCAACACCCAATTCGCCCAAGGCGGCATCGCCGCCCCCATCGGCCAGGGCGATAGCCCTGAGCTCCACATCCGCGATACCCTCGCCGCCGGCGCTGGCCTCAGCGACCCGGAGACCGTCCGCCTCTTGGCGGAAGAGGCCTCCGACCGTATCGCCGACCTCATCCGCTACGGCGTCACCTTCGATACCATCCACGGCGAGATCGCCCTCGCCAAGGAGGGCGCCCACAGCCTCCCCCGCGTCCTCCACGCCGGCGGCGACTCCACCGGCGCGCAGATCGAAATGTCGCTCAGCGCCCAGGCCCGCCATGACGACATTCTCATCCACGAGCACAGCCTCCTCGCGGAGATCGAAGTCGCCGATGGCTGCGTCCAAAGCGTCACCGTCTTCAACGCCCACAAGGGCAGGCTGGAGCGCTTCGCCTGCCGCTTCCTCGTCATGGCCACCGGCGGCGCAGGGCGGCTCTTCAAGTTCACCACCAACCCGCCCGTCGCCCTCGGCGATGGCGTCGCCCTGGCCTACCAGGCCGGGGCGGAAATCATGGACATGGAGTTCTTCCAGTTCCATCCCACCGCCCTTCGCATCCCGGGAGTCGAGGCCTTCCTCATCTCCGAAGCCGTCCGCGGCGAAGGTGGCATCCTCCGCAATCAGCAGGGCGAGCGCTTCATGCAGCGCTACTCCCCCCACGGCGAGCTTGCCCCGCGCGATGTCGTCGCCCGCGCCATCGTCGCCGAGATGAAAAAGACCAACGCCGACCACGTCTACCTGGATATCCGCCACCTGCCCAAGCGCGGCATCCCCGCCCGCTTCCCCCAGATCTACAAGTTCTGCCGCTCCCACGGCCTGGACATCACGGAACAGCTCATCCCCGTGGCCCCCGCCGCCCACTACATGATGGGCGGCATCAAGACCAACGGCTGCGGCGAGACCAACATCAAGGGCCTCTTCGCCGTCGGCGAGGTCGCTTGCACCGGCGTCCACGGCGCCAACCGACTCGCCAGCAACTCCCTGCTGGAGACCGTCATCTTCGGCAAGCGTGCCGTCGAGCGCACCCAGCAGCTCAAGGGCGATTGCCCCGCCGCCAGGTCCAGCCGCGTGGAAGAGACGCGGCGATTGCCCGAGCGCGCCGTCGCCCGGGATGCCGCCGCTCCCACGCTGGAATATCTCCAGCAGCTCATGTGGGACGATGTCGGCATCGAGCGCGACGCCCCAGGCCTCACCCGCGCCGCCGAGCGGCTCGCCGCTTGGGAGGCCGCCCTTCCGGAGGCCAAAGACCGCCCCAGCTACGAGCTCAAGCACGCCGTCCTCACCTCGCGTATCATGGCGGAGGCCGCCCTGGCCCGCACCGAAAGCCGCGGCGCCCACTATCGCTCCGATTATCCTCAACCCTCAGACGCCTGGCTCAAACACATCGTCTATGTCCGCTAAGCTTCGTCAGACTGAACATTTCTGGTACGGGCGGCCCGTCCTCGGGCTGGCGAAGCCAGGGCTCAGCCCCGCCCGCAATAAAAAGGCGCAGGCCTTTCTTGTCGCCTCGCCCGGTGCTCGTCTGCGAGCCACGATGGGAGAGGGATTTGAGTGCCTTCCGTCGGCCTCCGAGCCGCGAGGAGGGTGATTCCCTAATGTCCTATAGCAGACTCCCCCCCATCGCCCCACTCGTCCGCCTCGCCCTCGCCGAGGACGCCGCCCATCGGGACGCCACCAGCCGCGCCCTCATCCCGCCCTCTGCCCGCGCCGGAGGCGAATTCCTCATCAAGCAGGAGGGCGTCATCGTCGGCCTGCCCATCGCCCAGGAAGTCTTCCGCCAGGTTGACCCCAAGGTCCGCTTCACCGCCCTCATTCGCGATGGCTCCTCAGTCCAGCGGGGCGATGTCGTCGCAAAGGTCGAAGGCCCTCTCGCCTCCATCCTCTCCGCCGAGCGCGTCGCCCTCAACTTCATGCAGCGCCTCAGCGGCACCGCCACCCTCACCGCCCGCTTCGTGGAGGCGGTGAAGGGCACCCGCTGTGCCATCCTGGACACCCGCAAGACCACCCCCGGCCTCCGCCGGTTGGAAAAGTACGCCGTCCGCATGGGCGGCGGGACCAACCACCGCATGGACCTCTCCGATGGCATCCTGGTCAAGGACAACCACATCGCCGCCCTCCGCGGCCGGGGCTGGAGCCTGCGACGCATCGTGGAAGAGGCCAACCGCAAAGCCGGAGGCCTGCCCGTCGTCATCGAAGTCACCACCATCGCCATGGCCCGCGAAGCCCTTGATGCCGGAGCCAAGCGACTCCTCCTGGACAACATGTCCCTCGCCCGGATGCGCAGGTGCGTCGCCCTCGCCAAAGGCAAAGCCAAGACCGAAGCCTCCGGCGGCATGACCCTCGCCCGCGTCCGCTCCGTCGCCCGCACCGGCGTGGACTACATCTCCGTCGGCGCCCTCACCCACTCCGCCCCCGCGCTCGACATCAGCCTGGAAGTAAATTCCGGGTAGAGGTCTGGCTAGAGGCCTAAAACGTCCCCCTTAGAATCATTCACAACAATCGTCGTTAACTAGAGTTTTGCTAGGGTTGTTACAAGGTTATACACGAACCATCCGTTGCCGGTAACGAAGATTTGTGGCAGAGCGCGTTCTGCATCCCTCTGCACTCCTACGCCGTCTGAATAAGGCTCGAACGCTACGATCTTGTCATAGGGGATTTTTAACCCTTTTTCTCTAGAAGAAAAATATAAGCCGGAAGTCGTCAAGCCTAACATTCCCGTCCCTACGTGTGCCAACTTTGTACTTTCAAAGGGATGGCCTTTGAATTGACCTACCCTATAGGTAACACCCCTCATCACACGGATACTGACGCCGTGGTGCCCGCCTTCGAAGGAGCGAAAAACTTTTTCTTGATGGTATGGTACGTCTTTGAACAGCCAGAGTAGTTTTTCGTTGCCTTGCATATTGAACGGAACAGTTCCAGTTGGCTGATATTGACCTGCCCCCCAAAAACTAGACCAGGCGCAAAGTGGGAAAATGCCTGGACGGAAAGGGAGGCAGCGATGCCAAGGAAACGGTTTGCGGCAG